>CAZCEG010000005.1:0-2407 GCA_964497275.1 uncultured Oceanicaulis sp. | reverse complement strand
GCTGGCAACACCAGCACGGCCTCCAATGTGCTGACCCGGCAAGTGGATACGGTGCAACCGTCCTTGACCATTGCGACGACGGCCAGTGAGCCGGTAGCGGATGCCTTTAGCGCGACCTTCACCTTCTCCAAGCCTGTGACCGGGTTCGTGACAGGGGATGTGAGTGTGGTGAACGGCACGCTGTCGGACTTTAGTGGTTCGGGGGCCTCGTATACGGCCACCCTGACCCCTCAGAGTGACGGCACAGTGACGGTCTCCGTTGCAGCCGGCGCCGGCGTTGATGGCGCAGGCAATGGCTCGCTGGGCGATACGCTGAGTGTGCAGGCCAAGATATCATCGCCTGAGGTCGCAAGCATCGCCGTCTCACAAAGCGAGCTGCGCGTCACCGATGCGGGTTCGATATTCACGGTCAGCGTGACTTTCTCGGAGGCCATGGATGTGGCCCATCCTCTAGTCATCGCGTTCACTGGTGCGGATATGTCGGGAACACTGAGCTTCCAGTCCGGAGCATTCAGTGCGGGCGGCACGGTCTACACAGCGCAGTATGGCGTGGCCGATAGCGGCTTGCAGGCCGGTGGGATTGGCATCTCGGTCTCCGGCGCGCGCGATCTGTTCGGCAATGTGATGAGCCCGGCCAGCGTCAGCAACCTGTTCTCGGTGGATATGCGCCGCGCCGCGATAACCCTGTCAGTGGCCGTTGAGGGCCTGACCGACGGGACGTTCAGCTTCGCAGGCGATCTGGGTGAGTTCTCGATCACCACGTCGGGCCAGTCGGGCGCATTCCAGTTCAGCGATGTCGCTGAAGGCGTATACCTCATCACCATGAGCCCACCTGACGGGTTCACGGCGGGTGACGCGATCTGCTCAGCGGGCGCAGGCGTCGGCCTCGGCGCTAATCAACTCGAGCTGACGGTAAGCCCTGGCGGTTCGGCAAGTTGCACCTTCACCGCTATTGCTGACCCGGCTATCGATGAGGAGATCATTGAGCCGATCACGGTCGACCTGACAGGTATCGAGCCCAGCGATTTTCTTGGAGCAGAAGTTCCGTTGCCGCTGCAAAATCGCGGTGGAGTGCCGCTCGCCTATACAGCAGCAACCGATGTGGTTTGGCTGGCGGTCGATCCCACCAGCGGCTCCATTCCGGCTGCGGGCGGCATTTCACTGACAGTTAGCTTCACAGACGCGATATTGGCTCTGCCGCCGGGTGACCATACGGGTAACGTAATCATCGAGACGGGAGGAGGAGCGGGAGCAGCATCTGCAGCGTCCAGCACCACAAGCAGCCAGCTCATCGCTGTGCCGGTAAGTGTCTCCATCGAGGCGCGCGAAGGCACGATTACGCTTGTGGCCACGACCTCGCCAGGCATGGCAGGCGATGGAGCGTTCAGCTATGCTTCCTCTATTGCCGGATTTGACGGGCTCTCCCTGCAGACCGTCAATGGTTCGGCAAGCTCCAGCGCTGCAACCGTGCTGGCAGGCAGTTACACGATCCGTCAGGCCGCACTGGAGGGCTGGAGGCTGTCAGGGATCAGCTGCACAGGCACTAGTGCCACGGCTAACCTGCAGACCGGAGAGGTGAGCTTCACCCTCGCCGCCGACACGGCCGTGGTATGCACCTTCGCCAATGTCCGCGATGAAGCGTATGTCCAGCAGATCACGTCGAGCGCCATCCGGGCCTTCATGGCGGCCAGGGCTGACCGCATCGTGTCGTCAAGCCCGTCAGTGCTGGGCCGGCTGCGTTCTGGCGGCGCAGGTCAGCCCGGTCAGATTCGCTTTGACATGACGCAAGGGCGCGCCACCGGGTCGATGAGCCTGTCGCTTTCGGGCTTGCGTAACGGGGCAGCGAGGCACGGACGCGCCAGCGGGCTTTCCCGGCAGGGCGCAGACCTGCGCGCTGCGAGCTATGGGGCGACGAGACCCGGCCAGCACAGCGATGACTATTCACCCGGTTATCAGCGTGGCGGTCCCATCTCTGATTTCGGGGTGGAAAGCTTTATCTGGACACGCGCCGAGCTCGAGGCTGATGCGCTGGGCGCGTTGCGCCGCGAGCGGGCAGCCGAACGGGCAGACGCCGAACATGCCAGCAGCCTTGGTGCGCAAGGGAGTAGCGCAGGCCTACGAGACGGCACAAGCGGGTTCGATCTGTGGATGAGTGCCAGCTGGTCCAGCGCGCGCGACCAGCGTGCCGGGCAGAACACGCGTTCCAGCTTCAGTATCATTCATGCCGGAGCAGACAGGCTGATCGGTGATAACCTGCTGGTTGGCGCAATGGTGCAGTTTGACCGGATGGATACACGCGCTGGTGTACTCGACAGCCAGGTGGATGGCACGGGCTGGATGGCGGGACCGTACGCGGCCGCGCGCATCGCCCCCAATCTCTACTGGTCGGGCCGGGCCGCTTGGGGCC
>CAZCEG010000004.1:0-25550 GCA_964497275.1 uncultured Oceanicaulis sp. | reverse complement strand
GCAGGCACCCGCATCGCGATCTTTGCCGATTACGATGTGGACGGGGCAACATCCGGCGCGCAGATGGTGCGCTGGCTGCGTCAGCTGGGCCATGATCCGCTGACCTATGTGCCAGACCGCATCGAAGAAGGGTATGGCCCCTCCGCGGAGGCCTTCGCCACCCTGAAGGATGCAGGGGCGGGGCTGGTCATCACGGTGGATTGCGGCGCAGCGGCAAAATCCGCCATCGACAGCGCGGCGGCCATGGGCCTGCCGGTCGTGGTCATCGACCACCATCTGATGACCGGAGAGCCGCCTGCCGCCGTCGCGCTCGTCAATCCGAACCAGCCCGGCGATCAATCCGGCTGCGGCCACATGGCAGCGGCAGGCGTGACGCTCGTCTTTCTGGCTGCGTTAAACCGGGAAGGCCGCCGCCGCAATGCGTTTTCCGGCAAGGAGCCCGATCTCATCGCCCTTACCGATCTGGCGGCGCTGGGCACGATCTGCGATGTGGTGCCGCTGACCGGCCCCAATCGCGCCATCGTAGTGCAGGGGCTGAAAGTGATGAGCGGCTGGCAGAAGGCGGGGCTCGCAGCGCTAGCTGAGGTGTCAGGGCTCAGCGGAGAGGCCACGCCCTACCATGCAGGCTTCCTGCTTGGTCCGCGCATCAATGCGGGCGGCCGGGTAGGGCGGGCAGGGCTCGGCCTTGAGCTGATGTCTACCGATGACCCTGCGCGCGCCCGGCAACTGGCCCTTGAACTCGATCAGCTGAATGCCGAGCGCAAGATGATCGAGCAGGACGTGCTCGATGCGGCGACGGCGCAGATCGAATCAGGCCGCGTTCCCGCTGACGGTCCGGTGATCATTGCGTCCGGTGAGGGCTGGCATCCGGGCGTGATCGGCATCGCGGCGGGGCGAATCAAGGACAGGTTCAACCGTCCCGCAATCGTGATCGGTACCGATAACGGCATTGGCAAAGGTTCGGGCAGGTCGTGCACCGGCGTGAATCTGGGGGATGCGATTGCAGCCGCGCGCGAGGCGGGCTTGTTGATGGCAGGCGGCGGCCACGCCATGGCGGCCGGCCTGACGGTGGATTCAAGCCGAATCAATGCGTTGCGGGAGTTTCTTGAGGCCCGTCTTGCGCCCGAATGGGACGCTGCGGTGGAAGCACGCACCTTGCGGGTGGACGGCCTAGTGCATCCCGCAGCGGTCGATTTCGACTTTGGCAGCGCCCTTAAAGGCGCGGCGCCGTTCGGGATGGGTAATCCCGAACCGCGATTCGCTTTTGCCGATCTGCGGGTGAAGTTCGTGAAGGAGGTTGGCACCGGCCATCTGCGCTTCACGTTTGAGGAGAAGGGCGGTGCCCAGCTTTCCGGTATTGCGTTTCGCGCCATTGGATCGGTGCTTGGCGAGGCCCTGACGTCACGTGGTGACGGGCTGTGGCACGTGGCAGGCAAGGTGAAGGCAGAGGATAATCGCTTTGGCCGTAAGGCCGAGCTGCATCTCGAAGACATGGCCCCTGCCAGCTAGCGGATCGATCAGCAGTATAAAGCGCCGGTAAGGGCTTGCACGGCGGATTCCCGTTGGATATATACCCCACTCGCGTTGATGCGGGCCCTTCGTCTATCGGTTAGGACGCTAGGTTTTCAACCTGGAAAGAGGGGTTCGATTCCCCTAGGGCCTGCCACCGCGCTCTCCGGCATGATCAAATGGTGAAAGACGCATCGCGTCGGCAACTTCACCGTTCCTGATATTCGCCGTCAGGTGGCAAGTCTTTACAATATAACGCCAGAATCTGCCTTTACCCCGCCGCAAAGCGGATATAGCGTCACTTTGCTTGAGGGACTTAAGGCCGGGGCGGGGAGCCAAGCCGGTCGCATTCTGGAGAATTTCCATGCTTCGTACAGTAGCAACGGCCGCTCTTGGTCTGGCAGTTCTTGCCGCCGGTGCATCGGCGCAGAACTACAGCCTGAACCCGCTTTACGGGACGGTGAACCTGAGTGGTGGCTTCACGCCTGATCCCTACGTTATCAACGTCCAGTCCGGTGGGACCATCAACGCAAACCAGTCCATTGGCGGCTCATGCGTCGGTTATATCGCCAATGCACCGGATGTGCGCCTGAACTTCTCGGCTGGCAGCCTGCCGCTGATCATCTCGGTAAACTCCGGTACGGACACGACCCTGGTCATCAACGCGCCGGACGGCAGCTGGTACTGCAATGACGATGGCGGTAACGGGCTGAACCCATCGATCCGCTGGAACAGCCCGATGTCCGGCCAGTATGACATCTGGATCGGCACCTATGCTTCGGCTGCGAACGCCAACGCCCAACTCCACATCTCCGAGCTCTACAGCCAGTAGTTTTTGGTGAATTGGATTGAATTTGACAGCCCGGAGGGTCACCCTCCGGGCTGTTATCGTTTCGGGGCAGGAGCGAATGGTGAGTGTGGTTCTGACGATTGCAGGGATGGTGCTGACCGGTGGGCTGCAGCTCGCGCCCCAGCCGGTCAATCTCAACGAGATTGCGGCCTATCAACGTGATGCCTTTAACCGTGACATCACGCGCTGCGATGAGCTGGCATCCCATCCTGATGACCCTGAACGGGTCGCTGAGGGCATCCCCCAGAGCGCGGTGGACATAGACGCCGGACTGACGGCCTGCCATGAGGCCGTGGAAGCCGACCCCTCAAATCCGCGGCTGAACTACCAGCTCGCCCGGCTTTACGGCTATGCGGGCCGTCACGGTGAAGGCGATACCTATCGCGACGCGGCCCTGCGGGCAGGCTACCCGCAATCGCTCTTCGTCATCGGCTATATCCGGATCACGGGATGGGATGGCCGCCCGGCTGATCCCTGTTACGGAGGCGAGCTGGTGCGGCGTTCGGCCATGGCAGGCCGTCTGGCCGGACTGATCGGATTTCCCCACTACGCGGTGTCAGGCATTTTCGAGGCGTGCCCGCCGGGACTGCCTGTGATTGACCCCGCACAGATGCGCGCCTTCCTTCAGGCGGCCCGTAGCCAGACGACCGACTTTTACCGTCTCGCACTCATCGAGCAGCTTGAAGCACGCCTGTCAGAGCCAGCGCCCTAGGGTCTGTCCTCATAAAAGTTTCGGGCGCGGCGCGAAGCGGATTTTATGTCTGAGAAGGAGAGACGACCGCCGTGGAGCATTCCTCCACAAGGGCGGCTCGACGCCGTCAGGCGCAAAATCCGCCGCGTCCGAAGGATATGGGGCCAGATCACCCGTTTCAGCGTCGCGAAACCTTGAAAGGGGGCGGCCCTTCCTGCGGTTTCGCTCCTCGAATCGAATAACCTGGCCGCATACCGCGCCTCAAACCCTTTATGAGGACAGACCCTAGCGCCGCCTACATGCCCTTTCCGGGGTTGGGCAGGGCGTGCTTGCACAGCTCGTCGACGATGTATTTGAACGCGTCATCGACCGAGCTTGTGCGGTAGATCAGGTCGAGATCGGCCTCATTGATCGCGCCGAACTCGGCCAGCGCTTCCAGATTGAGCACCTTGTCCCAGTAATCGCTGCCAAAGAGCACCACGGGCAGGCGCTTCTTCATCTTGCGGGTCTGAAGAAGCGTCAGCGTCTCGAACATTTCGTCCAGCGTGCCAAATCCGCCCGGCATCAGAACGAGCGCCTTGGCCGGATAAAGGAACCAGAATTTACGCGTGAAGAAGTAGTGGAACTCGAAATTGAGCTCCGGCGTGACATAAGGGTTGTTGGTTTCTTCCTTGGGCAGGGTGATGCCGAGGCCCACCGTTTCGCCGCCCGCTTCGCGCGCGCCGCGATTGGCCGCTTCCATGATGCCGGGGCCTGCCCCTGTGCAGATCACAAAGCGGCGTCCCTGACAGTCCTCAAGGTTCAGCGACCACTCGGTCAGCCGGCGCGCAAGCTCGCGCGCTTCTTCGTAATAGCGCGACATGGCAAGCGCCCGCTCGGCGGCTTTCACGTCGGCCGAGGTCTCACGGGCAATATCGAGCGCGGTCTGCGCATCTTCGCGCGATTTGATCCGCGCAGAGCCGAAGAACAGGATGGTGTCGTCGATATCGTGACGTTCAAACTGCTTCTTCGGATGCATGTACTCGGCGAGGATGCGCAAGGGGCGCGCCTCGACCGAAGCCATGAATTCGGGATTGTTGTAGGCCTCTACCGGATCACCGGGGAGGGTCTCGCTAACCGTCTTGATCTTGTCCATATGCCTTCTGAGCCATGTTGATGGCCCCACATACGATCACAAGCCGGGCCAAGCCCCAAGCGCCTTATCAGCCCTTCACGCGGGCAAGGCCGGCCAGAATCAGCTCCTGCGCACGCTCCACGTCCTGCCAGCCATGGATTTTCACCCATTTGTTGGGCTCGAGATCCTTGTAGTGCTCGAAGAAGTGGGTGATGCGCATGATCTGTGCCTTGGTGACGTCGGTATAGCTCTGGATATCGTCGTAGAGCGGCGTGAGCTTGGGGTGAGGGCAGGCAAGGATTTTCTCGTCCAGCCCGCTCTCGTCTTCCATCATCAGCACACCGATCGGGCGGGCGCGCACCACGCAGCCCGGAACCAGCGTCGTCTGACCCAGCACCATCACGTCCACCGGATCGCCATCATCAGAGAGGGTATGCGGCATGAAGCCGTAATTGCAGGGATAGCGCATCGGCGTGTGCAGGAAGCGGTCGACAAAAACGGTCCCTGAATCCTTGTCCATCTCGTATTTCACAGGCTCGCCGCCCACCGGAACCTCGATGATCACGTTGATATCGCTAGGTGGATTTACCCCGGCAGAAATCTTGTCGATGCGCATGACGGATACCCTTGTGCAGGCGAAGGTGGATGGCGTTGCGGGCTTGATAGCGTCCGAACCGTGAGGCGCAAGCCGTTTTTTGCACTGCACAATGACGGGGTGGCTGGCTGCAAGGGCGATTGCGCGGCGCCCTCTGCTTGGCTAGCGTGCGCTCCATGACACGGATATTCGCTGCTTTCATCGCCCCGCTCGCCGCGCTCGCCCTCATCGGCGTTGCGCATGCCCAGATTACCGATCCGACGCATCCCGATGCGGTGGTGGCGTATGGCGGACCTGATCCGCTGATCATCGAGACGGCGCAAGGCCCGGTCGAGTTCATCGCCGAGATCGCCGATACCGAGGCCAGCCGCCAGCGTGGCATGATGTATCGCGAGACCATGGCCCCGAACGAGGCCATGCTGTTTGACTTCGAGGTCGAGCAGCCGGTCGCCATCTGGATGGCCAACACGCTGATCTCGCTGGACATTATCTTCGTGCGCGCCGACGGCACCATCGCCAAGATCGTGGACCATGCCCAGCCGCTCTCGCGCCGCTCCATGCCGTCTGATTTCCCGGTTCTGGCCGTGATCGAGATTCCCGGTGGCCGCTCGGCTGAAGCCGGGATTGCGCCGGGCGATCTGGTGCGTCACCCGCTTTTCGGCACATGGGAAACGTACGGCGAGGCGGAAGCGGCACCCGCCGAACAACCCGCCGAGACGCCTGAAGAGGCGTCTGACGAAGCCGTTGAGGACGAGGCGGAAGACGCTGAAGTGCCCGCTGAAGATTAAAGCGAAGCGCACCAGCCTTGCGCGGCTGCGCGGGTTTGCCTAAACGAAGCCAAGTTCGGGGCGTAGCGCAGCCTGGTAGCGCATCTGCTTTGGGAGCAGAGGGTCGCAAGTTCGAATCTTGCCGCCCCGACCAATGGTTTGACTTTGGATTTTGAGGTTCCGCCATGTTCGCGCGTATCTACCAGCCTTCAAAAACCGCCATGCAGTCTGGCCGTGCCCGCTCGAAAGACTGGGTGCTGGAGTTCGAGCCCTCGCAGGCCAAGCGCCCGGACCCGCTGATGGGCTGGGCAGGCTCGGGCGATACGCGCCGTCAGGTGCGCCTGAACTTCGACACACGCGAGGAAGCGGTAGCCTACGCCAAGCGCTATGGCATCCCGTTCCAGCTGCGCGAGGTCCGCGAGACGACGCGCAAGATCAAGACCTACGCCTCAAACTTCTCTGCCGACCGCAAGGAACCCTGGTCGCACTAGCTGGTCCGCAGATACGACCCCGTAGCTCAGCTGGATAGAGCGCTCGCCTTCTAAGCGAATGGTCGCAGGTTCGAATCCTGCCGGGGTCGCCACGGAACATGTAGCGGAGAAAAGCGAATGCGCGTCAAAGGAGTGCACTTCCAGAAATTCAAGCGTTTCACCGATCTCACGATCGAAAATCTACCGGAAACCGCCAAGCTTGTTATACTCGCAGGGCCGAATGGTAGTGGGAAATCGTCTTTCTTCGAAGGACTGTATTCTTGGTACAGACGCAACTGGAGCCAGTTGGGACACAACTGGGACGCTTCTTACCACGAGAAGCAGCAAGAGGAAGAGGGTGACGTTCTCCCTGCAGAAGGGGGCGCAAGAATCCGATCATCGCGAGCGCATTACGATTTAATTAAAGTGAAATTCCATGGCGATGCTCCCGATCACGTTGAGGAGCGGCAAAAGGCAATTTACGTGAGATCGGCGTACCGCAATGACCCCTCATTTCAGATAAGCAGTCTATCGAGAATGGGGTCACCGCTCACGGAATCTAGGTTTATGAGGTTCAGTGAGAATGACGCCACCGTAGGGCTGAACTACCAGCGTTTAGCGTCACAAAGCTTCAAAGCTGTTTTTAAGGACGAGGCACCGACAACCACTATCGGGGAGTTTCGGAAAAAAGCTATTGGCGAAATACAAGAAGCAATGCGGCGCTTGTTCCCAGATCTTGTGCTTAATGACTTTGGTGATCCATTAGAAGACGGAACATTCTTTTTTGATAAAGGTAAATCAAAAAGCTTTTCATATCAAAATTTGTCGGGCGGAGAGAAGGCGGCATTCGATCTCATACTTGACTTGATTGTTAAGCGCCGCACTTTCAACAATACAGTTTATTGTATAGATGAGCCCGAGGCTCATATGAACACACGCCTTCAAGGCGATCTATTAGAAGAGCTTTTCCGGCTTGTTCCAGAAAATTGCCAATTGTGGCTCGCCACGCACTCCATTGGCATGATGCGTCGCGCTAGAGACATTGCTGCTAGTCACCCGGGCGAAGTGGTTTTCCTAGATTTTGGCGACAAAGATTTTGATCAAGCCGTTGTTTTAACACCTGAATTGCCGAATAGGGTGTTTTGGCATAAGATCCTGCACGTTGCTTTTGATGATTTATCAGCGCTTGTTGCTCCCGCTCGCATCGTTATTTGTGAAGGCGCGCCTTTAGGCCCCAACGCTGGAAAAAATGCTGCTCTAGATGCTGAGTGCTATGACCGCATTTTTGAGCGGCAATACCCTGACATTAAGTTTATTTCAGCGGGGAATTCGCACGCAGTTGAAACAGATCGATTGGCGTTAATGGCGGCGATGAAAACACTCGTATCTGGAACAGAAATTATTCGTGTTATCGACCGGGATGATCATAGCGAAGATGAGGTCTGCGATCTGACCACTAAGGGGGTTAGAGTTCTTTCTAGGCGAAATATTGAAAGTTATTTGTATGATGATGAAGTGATGTTAGCTCTGTGTAGAAGTGTTGGAAAAGAGGGCTGTGCTGAGGAACTATTAAGGTGCAAGCGGGAGGCGCTGGCCAGAAGCGTTAGTCGCGGAAACCCCGCCGATGACCTAAAGGCCGCTTCTGGCGAGATATACAATGCGGCGAAAAGAATACTAGCTCTCACCGCCAAGGGTAATACGGCAAAGGCGTTTATGCGGTCCACTCTAGCGCCGCTCTTGTCGCCTGAAATGACAACCTATCGGCAGCTGGAAGCCGATATATTTGGGCAATAGCGATTCCGGCACTCACGCGCTCAGCCAAGCGCCTGTTCCAGATCCGCCCAGAGATCGTCGATATCCTCAAGGCCGATCGAGAGGCGCAGGAGCGCGCCTTCGGCCTTCCATGGCACGGCGGTGCGCTTGATCTGGCGGTCGCAGGCGAGGGCGAGGCTTTCATAGCCGCCCCACGAGAACCCGATCCCGAACAGCTTCAGCCGGTCCACAATGCCTTCGCCATCTCGCGGCGAGATGCCGTTCAGCACGAACGCAAAGCAGCCCGCAGCGCCGGAAAAATCGCGTTTGTAAATCGCGTGACCCGGGGGGGTGGCCTGGGCAGGGTGCAGGACGCGGGCGATTTTCGGATGCGCCTCCAGCCGCCGGGCGATCTCCAGCGAGGCCGTCTCCGCCCGATCCATGCGCAAAGGCAGGGTGCGAAGGCCCCTCAGTGCCAGGAAGGCATCATCCGGCGAGACGTGGACGCCGTAGAGCTTCTCGCGGTCGAGGAGGGTTTTCGCCGCTGCACCGCGCGCCGTGACCGAGCCCATCAGGAAATCGGAATGCCCGCCAACATATTTGGTGAGCGCCTGAGCGGCATAATCGACGCCCAGATCCAGCGGGTTCATCAATATGCCCGCCGTCCAGGTGTCATCGATCACGGTCGGCACGCCAGCGGCGCGCGCCGCCTCTGTGATCGCGGGAATGTCCTGAAGTTCGAATGTCAGTGAACTAGGCGATTCCAGTGCGATAAGCGATGTTTGTGATGTGATGCGCGAAGCCAGTGCCGCGCCGATACGCGGGTCGTAATACACGGGCTTCACGCCAAGCCGGGGCAGTTCCTCATCGCAGAAGCGCCGCACGGGACCGTAAACGCCATCGCTGATCAGCGCTTCTCCGGGGCCTTTCAGCGCAGTGCGGATGGCCAGCACCACCGATGACAGGCCAGACGGTGTCAGGGCGCAGGCATCAGCCTCATAGAGCGCGGCGATGGCAGACCGCAGTTCCGCGTTCGGGGCCACACCGCCCCTGCCATAGTGGCGGCGTGTTCCGCTCGGCTCGTAAAGCTCCTGCGTGGACGGGGCGAGCACGGTGGAAGCGCGCTTGATCGCCGGATTGACGAGACCATCGCCCTCGTCAGATCGGCCGGAATGTATGATACGGGTGGTGCGCTTCATATCGACGCCGCCTTCAAGTTTGGGTAAACCCTGATTGTCACAGCGTTTAGGTCGGCTTTAGCCATGACGCCAGCAGGTTTCTTCGATTTTCTTCTGCCACGCCGCCTGTCGCGTGCTGCGGCTGCCTTTGCGCTTGGCTTTACCGTGTCGGAAAGCCAGCTGGAAAACATTGGTACACAGCTTCAGCAGATTCGCGATCGCGGCGTTGTCCGTTGCGGTGTTGATACGGGGCTTGCCGGGTTTGCCAGTCAGGATGAGAACGAGGTCTGGTCCGGGTTCGAGATCGATCTGTGCCGGGCTTATGGCGCGGCGCTGCTCGGCGATCCGGCGCGCGTGCGGTTTATTCCGCTGACAACCGAAAACCGGCTGAGCGCCGTGGCGGACGGGGAGGTCGATATCCTCCTGCGCAACACCACCTGGACCTTCTCGCGCGATGCGATGGCGGGCTTCACCTATGCGGGCGTTTATTACTATGACGGGCAGGGCTTCATGGTCCCGCGCGATCTCGGCGTCACGAGCGCGTTCGAGCTTGATGGCGCGCGGCTTTGCGTTTTGCGCAACACCACCACAGCGGCCAATCTGACCGATTACGCCGCCACGCATGGCCTCAACGTGACGCTGGTGCAGTTTGGCACCGTGCGCGCCGCCACCACGGCCTATGGACGCGGCCAGTGCGATGCCATCACCAATGATGTCTCCTCGCTGGCAGGGATCAGGCGGACGCTGGCCGAGCCTGACGCCCACATCATCCTGCCGGACGTCATCTCCAAGGAACCGCTGAGCATTGTCGTCGCCTCGCGCGACCAGAAATTCGCCGATACCGTGCGCTGGGTGCTGCACGCCCTGATCGCGGCGGAGGAGTATGGCGTGACGGCGCTGAATGCCGCCGAGCTTTCCACCTCATCACCCAGTGCAGAGGTGCGCCGCCTTCTGGGCGCAGAAGGCGCTCTAGGCGAAGGGATCGGGCTTGACGCCGCGTTCGCCCTGCGTGCGGTGCAGGCGGGCGGCAATTATGGCGAGATTTTCAACCGCCATCTCGGCCCGGAGCCGGGCCTCGGACTGGAGCGCGGCCTCAACGACCAGTGGACCCGCGGCGGCTTGCTCTACGCGCCACCATTTAGCTAGCTCGCCTTCACCATCCAGGGCGGGACGGGCAGGCCCTTCTCGCGCAGGAAATCGGGATTGTAGAGCTTCGACTGATAGCGTGCGCCATGATCGCACAGGACGGTCACGATGGTGTGGCCGGGTCCCATCTTGCGCGCGAGCCGGATGGCGCCTGCGATATTGATGCCCGCTGACCCGCCAAGGCACAGGCCTTCATGCTGGATGAGATCATAAAGGACAGACAGCGCTTCCTCGTCAGGCACGCGGAAAGCGTGGTCAACGGGCGCGCCTTCAAGGTTTGCGGTAATCCGGCTCTGGCCGATGCCTTCGGTGATGGAATTGCCTTCGGCTTTCAGCTCGCCATGGGCGTAATAGCCATAAAGCGCAGCGCCGCCGGGATCAGCCAGCCCGATCTGCACCGCA
This sequence comes from uncultured Oceanicaulis sp., assembly GCA_964497275.1. Lineage (GTDB taxonomy): Bacteria > Pseudomonadota > Alphaproteobacteria > Caulobacterales > Maricaulaceae > Glycocaulis. The sequence continues at coordinate 15,076 of CAZCEG010000004.1, read as the reverse complement.
TCGCTCCTCGATTTGAGATACATGCCAACACCTGCCAGCGTGCCGCCTGATCCGACCGCGCAGATGAAGCCGTCCACCTTGCCGCCTGTCTGCTCCCAGATTTCCGGCCCCGTGGTCTCGAAATGGGCCTGACGGTTGGCGACATTGTCGAACTGGTTGGCCCAGATCGCGCCGTTCGGTTCGGTTGCATTGAGTTCGGCGGCCAGCGTTCCCGAATAGCGGGCGTAATGATTGGGGTTGGCGTAGGGGACAGCGTCCACTTCGATCAGTTCCGCGCCTGCAAGCCTGATGGCGTCGCGCTTTTCGCGGCTCTGGGTACGCGGGAACACGATGACCGTGCGATAGCCGAGTGCCGCGCCCACCATCGCCAGCCCGATTCCGGTATTGCCGGCGGTGCCTTCCACGATGGTGCCACCGGGTTTAAGCGCGCCGGAGCGCTCCGCCGCCCGGATGATCCCCAGCGCTGCGCGATCTTTTACGGACCCGCCGGGGTTCAAAAACTCAGCCTTGCCAAGGATTTCGCATCCTGTGGCCTCGCTGGGGCCGTTCAGCCGCACAAGCGGCGTGTTGCCAATCAGGTCGATGACGGAGCGGGCGGTAGCAGACTTTGCCATGATCGTGTCCCTGGTGCGGCTGTCTTTCTTGTCTCTGGCTAACGCCCCGGTTGATCCGGTCAAGACCCGGGCGCGTAAGAACTAGGTGGAATGATCAGGAAGACGGGCCATGCGCGCCATAGATGATGGAATACTGCTGGACCATGCGGCCGGAAACGGTCCGCGGGCTGTGCAATTGCTGGCGGAGTGCCAGACGGCGATGAACCCGCTGGCGCGGTCTGTCGCGCATTCGGCGGAAATCGCCTTTGGTGCGATGCTGACCCAGCTTCCGCGCAGTGACGTATCGCCAGACATGCTGGCCCGTATTCTGGGAACCCCGCAGCTGCACGATGAAGAAGCCGTCACGGTCAAATCATCGACGTCAGCTCTGCCTGCCGCCTTGCAGAGTGCGCTTGATCGCCAGACCGGCGGGGAGCTGCGCTGGAACCGGCGGCTGGGCGGTGTACGCGAGATCATTCTGGACGAGTTCTGTGAAGGCGAAACCGAGGCCAGCCTTGTCCAGCTCATGCCGGGCGGCGGCATCCCTGACCATGATCATGGCGGCGACGAGCTGACGCTGATCCTGTCGGGAGCCTTTCATGATGGCCGCGCGTTGTATCGGGCAGGGGAGCTGTGCTCGGCCAGTTCGGGCCTGCGCCACCGTCCGCGCGTGGCGGGTGATGAGGCGTGTGTCTGTCTCGTGGTAAGCTTGGCGCCCTGGCGGCCTGCCAATCCGCTTTACGGTCTGGCCGATCGCCTCACCCGCAGCAGAGGAAAGCCATCATGATCAGAAGCATTTTTGCCAGCCTCGTGCTCGCTTTGGGCATTGGTGCACCGGCGAGCCTTGCCTCTCCGGTTGAGCCACAGGGCGGCGAGGTGATCGCGTTTGATGTCTTCCGCGGCAATTCGAGCTTCGGGACACATGAAGTGCGCTTCGAGCGCGAGGGTGAAGAGCTCGTCGCCACTATCTCGGTGCGCCTGCGTGCAGGCCTCGGGCCTGTCACCGTGTTTCGCTACGAACACGACGCGACAGAGCGCTGGCGCGACGGCGAGCTGGTCGCCAAGACCGCGCGTACGCTGAAGGACGGCAATACCTACCGCGTGGAGGCCCGCCGCAATGGTGACGGGCTGGAGGTGGAGGGTGTGCTGCCCGACCGGACGCCTCATGAAGCGGAGTTTCCGCTGGATGTAACCCCGTCCTCGCACTGGCGCGGCTATGATGTGGCGCTCGATTCGATCCTGAACACCGAGCATGGCGATGCCATGGAGGTGGTGATAACCGATTACGGCATGGAAGAGATCGAGGCAGATGGCACCACCATCCAGGCCCGCCGTATCCGCCTTGAAGGCACGCTTACCGTCGATCTCTGGTATGACGAAAACGGCTATTGGGCGGGCTGCGAGTTTGAGGCCCGTGGCCAGCAGATCCGTTATGTGCGGCGCGCCAATCCGGCCACCAGCTAATGTCCACACTGCGTCTGGTGCTGGGTGACCAGCTAAGCGACAGCCTCTCGGCGCTCGATGGTCTGCAGCCTGACGACACCGTGCTGATGGCGGAGGTGGCCGCCGAAACCGGCTATGTCCGCCACCACAAGAAGAAGATCGCCTTCATTTTCTCCGCCATGCGCCATTTCGCCAGGCGGCTGGAGGCGAGGGGCGTGACGGTGCGCTATACGCGCCTTGATGACCCCGACAACAGCCACAGCCTGGAAGGTGAGGTCGCGCGTGCGTTGGCGGCTGACACAGGCCTGACCCGGCTGGTGCACACCGAGCCTGGCGAACACCGGTTGATGGAGATCATGAAGGCGTGGCCGGAGCGCTTTAATGTGCCGGTCGAAATGCGCCCTGATACGCGCTTTGTCGCATCGCGCGAGCGGTTTGCGCGTTGGGCCGAAGGCAAAAAGCGCCTGACCATGGAATATTTCTACCGCGAGATGCGGCGCGAGACCGGCCTGCTGATGGAGGGCGATGAACCGGCCGGCGGGCAATGGAATTTCGACCACGATAACCGCAAGGCTCTGCCCGAACGCATATCCATGCCGAAGCGCAACTGGGTCGCCCCTGACGCGATCACCACCGAGGTCATGGAACTGGTGGCGGGCCGCTTTGCCGATCATTTCGGCGATATCGAGCCCTTTGGCTATGCGGTGACGCGCGAACATGCGCTTGAGCAGCTCGACTGGTTTATCGCAGAGGCATTGGCGCAGTTTGGCGATTATCAGGACGCCCTCAAAACCGGAGAGAGCTTCCTCTTCCACTCCGTCCTGTCGCTCTACCTCAATGTGGGCCTGCTGGAGCCGCTGGAGGTCTGCAGGGCCGCCGAGACGGCATGGAAGGCTGGCAAGGCACCGTTGAATGCGGTGGAGGGCTTCATCCGCCAGATCATTGGCTGGCGAGAATACGTGCGCGGAATCTACTGGCACTTCATGCCGGACTATCTGGAGCGCAACGCCCTGAACGCGAAGCGGCCTCTGCCGGATTTCTACTGGACGGGCAAGACCGACATGGCCTGCCTTGCAGACGTGATCGAAACCACCCGCAAGCACGCTTACGCCCACCACATCCAGCGCCTGATGGTAACGGGCAATTTCGCGCTGCTGGCGGGGATCGACCCGGCTGAGGTCAATGAATGGTATCTTCTGGTCTATGCCGACGCATTTGAGTGGGTGGAGGCACCCAACACCCACGGCATGGCGCTCTATGCCGATGGCGGCATCATGGCGACCAAGCCCTATGCGGCGAGTGGCGCCTACATCAATCGCATGAGCGATCACTGCAAGACCTGCCACTATTCAGTTACCACCAAGAGCGGCGAAAAGGCGTGTCCGTTCAACTATCTGTACTGGAATTTCATGATCGAAAATGAAGGCAGGCTGCGCGGCAATCAGCGCCTCGGCCACGCCTATCGCAATCTGGACCGTTTCGATGATGCGCGCCGCGCTGAAATCCAGAGCGACGCCCATCGCTTCTTTGACCGCATCGGCATTGAACCTGCCAGAAGGAGAGCCTCATGAACCCGCGCGTGATGAAACCGTCAGACGGGGTGGCGTGGGTGACCGGCGGCAATTCGGGCATTGGAGCAGCCTTGGCCCGCCGTCTGGCCAGTCAGGGCTGGACGGTCGCGATCTCCGCCCGGCGCAAGGACAAGCTGGACGAGGTTGTGTCGGGTTATTCCGGCAAGGGCCGTATGGTCGCGGTGCCGGTGGACCTTACCGATGCTGAAGCGGTGGAGGCTGCCGTTGCCGGCATTGAGGCAGACCACGGCCCGATCGCGCTCGCTGTCCTGAATGCTGGCATCTATCTGCCGGTCAACGCCGAGGCACCGAAATTTGAGGACTACCGCAAGACCTTCGAGGTGAACCTCTCCGGCACGGCGGCCTGCATCTGTGCACTGACGCCGCGCATGACCACGCGCCGGTCGGGCCAGATCGCCATCGTCTCCTCTGCCACCTCGTTTGGCGGCATGCCGACCGCTTCGGCCTATGGGGCCAGCAAGGCTGCGCTCGTGAACATGGCGGCGTGCCTGAGGATCGAGCTGCATCGCTACGGCGTACTGGTGCAGGCGATAACGCCGGGCTTTGTGGAAACGCCCGCGCAGGACGATAACGCCTTTCCCAAGCCCTTCATGGTCAGTGCCGATACGGCTGCAAAGCGCATTGCCTCGGGCCTGAGGAGCAAGCGGTTCGAGATCACCTTCCCGCGCCGCTTCACCTGGGCGCTCAAAGCCATCTACGCGCTGCCATACAGCTGGTCGCTCGGACTCGTCAGGAAACAGACCGGCTGGGACAAGCCGGTCTAGCACTAAACTGCCCCCTCGCCGGGCGAGGGGGCGTTTCCATGCCCCTATCGTGACAGGACGAACTGGCCGACATCGATGCGGCCGGTGCGGAATCCTGCCTCGCAATAGGCTAGGTAGAACTCCCACATGCGCCGGAAGCGCACATCAAAGCCCATCGGCTCGATCTGGGGCCAGGCCTTCTGGAAGCGGTGCGTCCATTCTTTCAGCGTTTCGGCATAGTCGATGCCGAACATCTCCGCGCCTTCAAACGTGAGGTTCGCGCGCGCAAACTCGCCATTCAGGCGCTCCACGCTCGGCAGGATACCACCGGGGAAGATGTAGCGCTGGATGAAGTCCGCCCGCTTGCGATAGCGGTCGAACAGATCGTCGCGGATGGTGATGATCTGCAGGCCTGCCTTGCCGCCCGGCTTCAGGCATGACTGCACCTTGGTAAAGAAACTTGGCCAGTATTCCTCGCCCACCGCCTCGAACATCTCGATGGAGGCGATACGGTCATAGGTGCCGGTCTCGTCGCGATAATCCTGCAGCTTGATCGTCACGCGGTCTGAAAGCCCCGCCTTCTCCATGCGTTCCTGCGCATATTTCATCTGGGACGGGGAGAGGGTGAGGCAGGTGACCTGCGCGCCGATTTCGCCTGCAGCGTATTCGGCAAACCCGCCCCAGCCGCAGCCAATCTCCAGAACGCTCATCCCGCGCTCCAGCCCGATAGAGCGGGCGAGCGAGGCGTATTTCTCCTTTTGCGCGGCCTCCAGCCCCAGATCAGGCGTCCGGTAGCGGGCGGACGAATACGTCATCGAGGGGTCAAGCCAGAGCTCGTAGAACGCATTGCCGAGATCGTAATGGGCCTCGATATTCTTGCGGGCCTGAGCCTTGGTGTTGGCCCGCAGGCGGTGCCATATCCAGTGTACCATCCGGGTGAGCGGACGGCCTTTCTCGATATTGTTTATCCTGTCGAGGTTTGCAGAGAATATCTCAAGCACTGCGGCAAGGTTGGGCGTGGTCCATTCGCCGTCCATATAGGTCTCGGCAAAGCCCACATCGCCGCCGGCGAAGATGCGGCGCACCATGCGATATTCGCGCACTTCCATGACGGCGTGGACGCCCGGATGCGCACCGGTGAACCTTATGCTTCGCCCGTCAGGCAGGACGACGGTCAGCACCCCTTCGGCGAAGTTCAGAAGAAGGTTCAGTCCGGCCTTGAACAGCCGGGGAACACCGTTGAGCCGGGCAATCGCCTCACGGCTTGCAGGCATGACCGCGCCGGGTTCAAAGCGGGAAAGGGATGCGTCCGTCATACAGCCTCCGAAAGGGTAAGGGTTCAGGGCAATGACGCCGCTGAGTATAAGGTCAATCGATGGGACGTCCAAGCGTTACCGGGGGCTCGCTTTCGGGCCGGGCAAAGCTTAGCGTATCGGGCGGGGCAGGGCGGCGGTGATAGCGCGCGCCCTTGAAGACCAGCCGAATGGCTTCGCCATGAATGGCCAGAATGGTCTTCAGGGTGGAGAAGGGCTGGCTGGCGAACAGGCCCGCCAGCGCCTTGTCGGTTACGGGTTTCGCGTGCAGCTGCATATTGGCGTAGAAGTCCGGCCCGTCCTCGCGAGCCTTCAGGATGGAGAGCGAGAAGGTCTCTTCCAGTGGCCGCAAGGTGAAGTGATAGCGCCCCGCCACATCAAAGAAGGGTGAGACATGGAACACCTTGTCGGCGCCATGCCGCCAGGGCGCATCGCCGTCGACCTGCGCCACATAGGTGTGCGCATCACCGAACGTATTATGCACCTGGTAGATCACACCGCGCAGTTGCCCGTCCGGGCCGTCGGCGAAATACACCGAGAGCGGATTGAACACATAGCCCAGCACGCGCGGCGAACACAGGAGCCGGATCCGCGAGAAGGGCCCCATAATACCTGCAGACTCAAGAAGCCGGGACGCCCAGGGCTTGAGCGCTGAACCGTCACGCGGTCCATGGTCGCGCGCCTTGAAGCTGAACAGGTTGAAGCGCTCGATCGAGAACAGGCGCGACGCCTTCCCGGCTTCCACCAGCCGGTCGAGGTCCAGCGCCATCAGGGCCAGCCGATACCGGAAACCGTGCACGAAGGGCTGACGCCTCTCGTGCGCGGTGTGGCCGGTATAGAGTTGGACCGCAGCGTTCATGACTATTCTGCCAGTACCATTTCAGCAGCCCGCGAGGGACCGGCGCGGCGCTCGCCCCACTCGCCGCCGCTGACATCGCCGTCGGCAAACTGCCACGGAATCGCACCACCAAGGCGCAAGGCCGCACGCAAGCCCGCGCGCAGGCCGTCCTCGTGGAAGCCATAGCCCAGCCACGCTCCGGCAAACCAGGTGTGGCGCACGCCCTGTATGCGGTTGAAGATGCGCTGCGCCGCCATGCCGGCCCGGTTGAATTGCGGGTGGTCATAGGCATAAGACCCGAAGGTCAGAGCCGGGTCCGGCTCGCGTGCCGGGTTCAGCGTCACGAAGAGCGGGCAGTCAGGATCAATGCCCTGCAGCCGGTTCATGTCATAGGTGACGGCAGCCGCGTCAGAGCCGGTTTCGCGCAGATAGCACCAGGCCGCGCGCGCATTCTTGCGGCGAGGCAGGAGGCTCTGGTCACGATGGAGCACGGCGCGGTTGGCCGAGTAGGGAATGGCACCTAGCATTTCGCGCTCGTCCGCATCGGCATCGGTCAGAAGCTCCAGCGCCTCGCTGGAGTGGCAGGCGAGGATCACTTCATCATAGCGTTCCGCCTTGCCGTCTGCATCGATGACCCGGACGCCGCCCGTGCGCAGGCGCTCCACCGATACGGCGCCGGACTTGCGCGTGACGCCTGAGGCTTCGAGGTCGCGCCAGAGGGCAGTGACATAATTGCGGCTGCCGCCCACCACTGTGCGCCATTTGGGGCGGGTGGCGTTCACGAGCCGGTGGTTCTTGAAGAAGCGCACGAAGGCGGCGGCCGGATAATCGGCCATCTCGCCCTCGCTGGAGGACCAGATCGCCGCGCCCATGGGCAGAAGATAGTTGAGGCGGAAGCGTTCGCTATAGCCGTACTGGGCGAGATATTGACCCAGCGACAGGCTGTCGAGCACACCTTCGTCGAGATGCGCCAGCGACGATTTGTTGAAGCGTAACACGTCGCGCAGCATTGAGAGGAAGGCGGGGTCAAACGCATTGGCAGGGCGTGCAAACAGGCCAGCCAGACCATTGGAAGACCACTCGAAATTGCCATCAAGGCTGAAGCCGAAGCTCATGTCGGTCTGGAAGGTCTCGATGCCGAGATGGTCAAAGAGCGCCGTGAGGTTCGGATAATTCAGCGTGTTGAACACGATGAAGCCGGTATCCACGTCGATGCGCTTGCCGTCATAGTCGATGGTCACGGTATTGGCGTGACCGCCAAGGCGCGACTCCTTCTCGTATAGCGAGACATCGTGCAGGCCACGCAGGGCCCACGCAGCGCCCAGCCCGGACACCCCGGCACCGATGACGGCAATACGCGAACGGCGCGTGAGAATGGGCTCTATCTGGCTCATGCGGCTCCCTTGAGGGTTGCAAAGGCTGCAAGCGCGCGCTCACGAGCCCTGGAATGGTCAATGACGGGTTTGGGGTAGGTAGTGCCCAGCGTTATGCCAGCACGCGCCAGTTCGGCTTGCGTTGCGGTCCAGGGGGCGTGAATCAGTTTGTCGGGCAGATCCTTCAGCTCAGGCACCCACCGACGCACATATTCGCCCTTCGCGTCAAACTTTTCGCCTTGCGACACGGGATTGAAAATCCGGAAATACGGCGCGGCATCGGCGCCCGAGCCCGCGACCCACTGCCAGCTCGCCGAATTGCTGGCGAGGTCGGCGTCAACCAGCGTATCCCAGAACCATTGCTCGCCCTTGCGCCAGTCGATCAGCAGGTGCTTGGTCAGGAAGGACGCGCAGATCATCCGCACCCGGTTATGCATCCAGCCAGTATGCCAGAGCTCGCGCATGCCTGCATCGACGATTGGGTAGCCGGTGCGTCCGCGCGTCCACGCCTTGAACGCCGCTTCACTATCGGCCCAGGGGAAATTATCGAATTTCGGCTGGTAGTTGGCCTCGGGCAGGGTCTCGTAATGATAGAGCAGGTGGTAGGAGAACTCCCGCCAGCCGATTTCCTTGCAGAAGGTTTCGCGGCCCTTGCCCGCCGGCGCGTCAGCCATGACGCGGGCCCAGACCTGACGCGGCGAGATCTCGCCAAAATGCAGGTGCGGCGACAGGCCGGACGTTCCCGGCGTGGCGGGAAGATTGCGGGTGTCGGCATAGGCCGTGACATGCCTGTCAATGAAGCGTTCAAGGCGCGCCAGCGCGCCGCGTTCGCCGGGAGTCCAGACCTCTTCAAAGCCTTTGGCCCAGTTTGGCGCGGTCGGGAGCAATTTCCAGTCATCCAGCTTTTCGTCCCTCAGATCGCCTCTGAAGCCGCCGAGACGGTCCGGGGTGCTGAGGGGGCTCACATCGTCCTGCATCGCCTCCAGCGCGCGATAATAGGGCGTGAAGACGCGGTAGGGCCCGCCATCCTTGGTCGAGACCGTCCAAGGCTCGGCCAGTAGCGATCCATTGAAGGAATGCGCTTCCACGCCATCAGACTTCAGCGCCTCTTTCAGCGCGGCATCGCGCTTGCGGGCGAAGGGCTCGTAGCATCGATTCCAGAAGACGGCCGATGCGCCTGATTCCTTGACCAGATCAGCGATGCGCTGGTCCGCCTTGCCTGAGAGCAGCACCAGCGGGACGCCCAGCGCTTCAAGGTCCTTGCCTAGTGCGGTGAGGCTCTTGTGCAGCCACCAGCGCGATGCGCCGCCCATTGCCCAGTCGCCGGCCGTCTCGTCATCGAGCATATAGACCGCAAGCAAAGGCGCGCCGGTGGCGGCTGCCGCGTTCAGGGCCGGATTGTCCGCGAGCCGCAGATCCTGGCGGAACCACACGACGACCGGGGAAGAGTTGGGGTGGGAGGCGGAGGACACGATCAGGAAAGCCGCAGTGCAATGATGACGAAAATGCCTATGTGAAGTAATACGACGCCCATGGCGGGGCGGATCAGCCTCAACATGGCGCGCGCCCGGACAATTCAGGAAGATAGAGCCGAGATGACCTCACCCAACTCCACCGTCACCCTCAATCGCGTTGGCGGCGCGCCTTTCCAGATTGGCAATGCGCACAAGCTGACCTTCATTGCAGGGCCCTGCCAGCTCGAAAGCCGCCAGCACGGGCTGGAGGTGTCGGCCATGCTCAAGGAGATTGGCGAGCGGCTGGACTGCCAGATCATCTACAAAACCTCGTTCGACAAGGCGAACCGCACCAGCGCCAGTGCGCAGCGCGGCATCGGGCTTGAGGATTCGCTGCCCATCTTTGCCGAAATCCGTGAAACGACGGGCCTGCCTGTCCTCACCGACATCCACACCGCAGAGCAGTGCGCCATCGCCGCTCAGGCCGTTGATGTGCTGCAGATTCCGGCTTTCCTCTGCCGCCAGACCGATCTTCTCATCGCCGCCGCGCAAACGGGCCGCGCGATCAATGTGAAGAAGGGCCAGTTCCTCGCGCCGTGGGACATGAAGAACGTGGTCGCGAAGATCACCGGCGCGGGCAATCCCAACGTCTTTGCCTGTGAGCGTGGTGTCAGCTTCGGCTACAACACGCTGGTGTCCGACATGCGCGCCCTGCCGATCATGGCCAATATCGGATGCCCGGTCGTATTTGACGCGACCCATTCAGTGCAGCAGCCGGGCGGGCAGGGAAGCTCCTCCGGCGGTCAACGCGAGTTCGTGCCGTATCTGGCGCGCGCGGCTGTTTCCATCGGTGTGGCTGCGGTCTTCATGGAGACCCACCCCGATCCCGACAATGCGCCGTCTGACGGCCCCAACATGATCCCGCTGAAGCATTTTGAGGCCATCGCCCGCGACCTGCTCGAGTTTGACCGGATGGCCAAGGCCAATCCTGTCATGGCGCTCTAGGCGGCGTCATGCAGCGTCAGGAAGCCTCGATCCTCCTCTCCGCCTTGTCAGGCCAGCGTGCGCTGGTCATTGGCGATGTGATGCTCGATGCGTTCGTCTATGGCGAGGTGACGCGCATCTCCCGTGAAGCGCCGGTGCCGGTCCTGAGCGAATCGCGCCGCACGCTGATGCTCGGTGGTGCAGGCAATCTGGTGCGCAATATCGCCAGCCTTGGCGGCAAGCCGTTCGTGATCAGTCTTGTCGGCAAGGATCAGGCAGGGGCCACGATCGGCCAATTACTGGATGAGTGCGCGCCCGGCGCCGCGGTGCTGATCGAGGAAGACGGGCGGCTGACGCCCACCAAGACGCGCTATGTGTCCGGCTCGCAGCAGATGTTCTGCGTGGACTGTAATCCTGAAGGCCACGCCAGCAAGGCGAGCCAGAGCGCCATTATCGAGGCCGCGACCGCGCGCATGGCCGATTGTGATGTCGTGGTGCTGTCCGACTATGGCCGTGGCCTGCTGACGCCGGAGGTGTGCAAGGGATTGATCGCGGCAGCGCGCAGGGCGGGCAAGCCTGTGTGCGTCGACCCACGCGGGGCCGACTATACCCGCTATGACGGGGCATTCCTGATCAAGCCGAACGCGCAGGAGCTCAGCGAGGAAACCGGCCTGCCCGTGCGCAGCGATGGCGAGGTGGAAGCCGCGCTTGGCGAACTGAAATCCCGCCTGCCGCAGACCACCAGCCTGATCGTGACGCGCGGCGGCAAGGGCATGAGCCTGATTGCTGACGGGAAAGTTTCCCATCATCGCTCACGCCCGCGCTCGGTCTATGATGTCTCGGGCGCTGGTGATACCGCGCTCGCGGCCTTGTCGCTCGGCGTTGCGGCTGGTCTGTCGCTCGGCGATGCCATGGCACTGGCAGACCTTGCCGCCGGTACCGCCGTGGGCAAGGCGGGCACGGCGACCGTGTCGCCAGAAGAAATCCTCGATGAAGCCGTGCAGGGCGCTGACGATGCCGACTGGCGGGTAATCAGCCGCCAGCAGGCCGCTGATGTCGTCCAGTCCTGGCACCGCGAGGGGCTGAAAGTCGGCTTCACCAATGGCTGCTTTGACATCCTCCATCCCGGCCACCTCTCTGCGCTGCGTCATGCGCGCTCGGTGTGTGACCGGCTGGTGGTGGGGCTCAACAGCGATGCGTCCGTCTCCCGCCTGAAAGGTCCTCAGCGGCCGGTGAACGCTGCGCCCCACCGGGCAGCCATGCTCGCGGCGCTCGAATGCGTCGACAGGGTGGTGGTGTTTGAAGAGGACACGCCCGAAGAGCTGATCCGGGCCATAGCCCCTGACGTGCTCGTCAAGGGCGCGGACTACAAGGCTGATGACCTTCCCGGCGCGGCCTTTGTGAAGGCCTGCGGCGGCGAGGTGATCATCGCCCCTCTGCAGCCCGGTTTTTCCACGACCTCAATCGTGGAAAAGATGAAACAAACTGGCAGCTAGCGGCAGAAAGCTAATCTATCGGGCGAACGGGGATAACGTCTATCTCCTCGGCATCGGGCAGGTCCGGGGCCCACCGCCGCTCCTCCGCCAGGATTTCGGCATGCAGCGCCAGCCGCCGCACCGCGTCTGCCTCGATATCCGCGTAGAAGAGGTTGAAGGGTGGCGCGCGGCGCACCTCTGCCAGCCGTGACGGCCTGCGCAACGTACGTGAGCGTGGCTCATCAATGATCAGAATACCGTTCTGGCACTGGGCGCTGGTCTGGTTGGCGAGGGGCGATGGCCGCTCGCCCAGGGCGAGGCCTTCGGCGGCTGCGCCGCCACGATGCTGTCGGGCGGCAGCGGCTACACCGTCAGCGGTCCAGCTCAGCGGATTGACGCAGGCCAGAGCCTGTCCGTCGGTGAGGGCAAACTCGCCGGCCGCGCGCCAGGTGGAGCTGCGCCGGGCAAACGCTTCGATGCGCTCGCGCTCATCGGCCTCCATCCCGGCATAGGTGACCACGCAGCGCACGCTGTCAGGTGAGGCGCACAAGGGAATGCCGGCAAGTGCCTCGTCAAACAGGCTCGCCAATACCGGAAACTCGGTGAGGTAGGCGACCGCGAGGCGCGCGCGCAGCTCCTCTGACGGCGCCACATCCTCGATCAGCAGGCCAAGCCCGTGCAGTGCGCCCTGTTCAACGCCTGCGATGATGAAGGGACGGTCAGGGCCGATATCCTCAAGGAAGCTGGCAAAGGCCGCACGGACATCGCTGTAAGCCAGCCGGCGCGCAAGCAGGCCGTCCTCGCGATTGTTCAGGAACACGTAAAGCGAGGCTGAGCGGTAGCGCGGGGCAAACACGGCGGCATTGGCGGCGAACGGCCCGGCAAAGTTTGGCAGGATGAGCCTGTCCAGCGTTTCGCCATGACTGACCCGGTCAAAGGGCGTGTTCCAGTGCTCCCCGCCATCATAGACAGTCGGGTGGATGAAGAAGACCGCAGGCTCGTCCTCCTCCAGCGCCGCGATGAAGGGCCGCACGGCCCAGCTTTCGGCTTGGGCGTAGTCGGGCGCGGGTGGTGGCTCATAGGTCTGGAAAGGGACACCCGGATCAAGAATGGCAGAGTAAATCTGGTCGCGCATGATCCAGGCCGCGATGCCCGCCAGAACGAGCACGACGAAGCACGCGGCGAGGATCGCGAGCGTCAGCAGGCCGGGGCGTTTGCGGGCACGGTCCATTCAGACTGTCCTTATCGGGTGTGTTTACCGCCAGCGGTGCTGGCAGGGGCTGGCGAACTTTGCCATCATCATACCCGGCTGGGTAACCCCCAAATTGGGCAGGAGAGATAGTTTCGTGCTGCGCTGGCTTCGCAACAGTTTTCTGACCGGGATCGTGGTGGCAACGCCTGTCACGGTAACGCTCTGGCTCATCTATGTCTTTGTGACGTTTGTGGACTCTACCATCAAGCCGCTGATCCCGGCGCGTTACAATCCTGAAACCTACCTGCCTTTTGCACTGCCCGGAATGGGGCTGATCATTGCCGTGCTGGCGCTGACGCTGCTGGGCGCGCTGGCGGCCAACATCTTTGGCCGCTCGCTGCTGGCGATTGGCGAGCGCATCGTCAACACCGTGCCCCTGATCCGCAATATCTACGGCGCGCTCAAACAGCTCGTCGAGACGGTGCTGGCTGGCCAGAACAACGCCTTCAAGGAAGTGGTGCTGGTGGAGTTTCCGACCGGCGGGAGCTATGCGGTCGCCTTCGTGGCCTCGCACGGGAAGGGCGCAATCCGCCAGTTTGTCGGCAAGGACAAGGAGGAGGTGATCGGCGTGTTCGTACCGACGACGCCGAACCCCACCTCCGGCTTTCTGATCTTTGTTCCGCGCTCGCGCGCCATGCCGCTGGATATCACCGTCGAGGAAGCCGCCAAACTGATCATCTCGTTCGGACTGGTCACGCCGGACAGGCTGCCGGCTGGCACCATGCCTGCAGGCGAGACGCTCAATCAGGACGAGGCCGAAGCCAAGGCCCGCGAAGCCGCAGGCGAGCCGCCAAGGCAGGGCGATTAGGCTCAGAACGTTTGATGCGGGAGAACGCCTCAGGGACTTCGCGGTAAGCGATTGATTGAAGGGGCTAACGTTATGCGGTTGTTCGACCAGCTATTGATTGCAGGCGCGATCCTGTTTGTTCTCTTAGTAATGACGGTAGCCGCCGGCCCCTACGTCCTGCGTACGTTGCCGCTCGCCCGGCCAGACGGCGTACCTCCGCAAGCCAGAAATTTGGGCAGTATCATCAAGCCGACCTACTGGCATTGGTGCGAGGAGACGAATGGTGTGCGCCGATGTGAGACCTACACCAGAAATGGCGGTATTCGGCTCTATAGCGGCCTATACTTACCTGTCGCTCCGGATGATATCCTTAGACTCCGGGAGCTGGATGCAGCGACATTTCCGGAAGCGGCTGAAATACTGTCATTGCTTAGAATGAGAACGGTATTTAGCGATGGGTACAATTGGCCCTTAGCTGAAAGAGTTTCTCCACTGGACGTTCGGGATGGCTGGCGCTATCGATTTGCATTTCCTGACTGCCTTGACGCCATCTCGAGGTCCGATATTGACGGGTTTCTGGAACAAGCCGGGCGCTGGCGCAATGAAAGCGGAAATGCCTATCTCGGCGAACTGATCAGCCTGTTCGATACGATCAATGTTCATCTGCAACCCGGTCCAGAGCAGGAACTTCATCTCACCGATACTGAGGCGGGCGTCAGTGGCACCGTCGCAATGCCCCCTCAATCATGTTATGGACATGTTTACCTGAATACAGGGAGTGAGGGGCCGGGAGCTGGGCGTTGACTTTGTGTCTGGAATTATAGCGGTGAGGCTTCTGACACGTCTCACTTCTCTTACTGTGCGCCAAACCCTTGATGGCAACCGCCCCTAGGCCGACCGCATCAGCTTCACGCCCTCGTCACGCTCGAAGAGGTAGAGGAGCGTGCGCAGCGCTTCACCCTTTTCGCCCTCAAACGGGTTCTCGCGCGCGGCGATAAGCTTGGCGTAATCGCTCGCCAGGGGTAACAGGCCCGCATGGGCGGCAAGGTCTGCAAAGCGATAGTCTGGCAGGCCGGACTGGCGCAGGCCCAGCGGATCGCCAGAGCCTCTGAGCTTCCAGTCCTCCTCGGCGATGAAGAAGCCGTCATCGCTCTCGCGCATCACCTCCAGGCGGCGCTGCGCCGTCTCGCCGAGCTTGCCGTGATAGATCAGGAGGCAGGAGGAGGGCT
>CAZCEG010000003.1:0-32954 GCA_964497275.1 uncultured Oceanicaulis sp. | reverse complement strand
CTGCGTTCCGTCAATCGGACGGACAGCAGGATACCGAAGCCAGCCGCCACGCGATCAACGATGCGCTTTCGGATGTTCTCACCCGGTTTCCGGACGCGGACCTTCTCAACCTGACCGAGGAGCAAAGGCTTTTTGCTATCGAGCGCTATATCGCCCTCGATGTCTTTGAGCGCTTCGATCTCGATGTCGGCAAGCACTTGCGCGAAAACGCACCCAGCGTCGCGTCCGAGTTGTCCCGCTTCCGTGAGGTCAAGATCTATATCCGCGAAACTGTCGCTGCCTCCTTCCGCAAGGCGCAGTCGTCCACCCAGGCACTCGATTCTCGCAAGCTCGGCGACATCGTCAGGGCGGCATTGCACGAAGCCTTCGAAGTTTTCGAGGGGTACCTGTCATGAAACTGTTCTGCGCTCCACATGATCGTATTGGCGGTGCCCCGGCCGGTACGGATGTTCCTGTCGTTCTGTATAGTCAGGCCGATGCCCCCGGCATGGTATCGGTAGGCGCGACGGCCCTGCACAGATTTACGCGGCATAAGTTCACAGCCGCTCCGCGTGCATGGGATCTTCTGTCCATAGCCCTTTCCGTTATCGCGGCCGATACGGCCGTCAGCCGTGACAGGAGTCCTGACGGCTGGACCCGCGAGATCGAATTGTGCGTCGCAGTCAGCGATCCTGAATTCTGGTCAACACAAACGTCCGGTCTGGAAAATCAGCTCCGTTTCCTGACCACCGACATCTGGTCGTTGGAATTTGTCGAAGGGGGTATTCTGCCCGCGCCGCCAAAGAAAGGAGCGGTCAACCCACACCAGGACTGTGTATGCCTTCTCTCAGGCGGTCTGGACAGCTTGATCGGAGCCGTCGATCTTGCCGCCGACGGTAGCCGAAAACCATATCTCGTCAGCCAGGTTTCGAAGGGTGACAAGAGTCGGCAGGCTTACTTCGCAACTATGATCGGCGGAGGGCTGCCGCGCCTGGAACTCAATCATAATGTGAAATGCCCGTGGACGAACGAACGGTCCCAGCGCGCGCGTTCGATTATCTTTCTCGCCTATGGCGTGCTCATGGCGACTGCCCTCAAACGCTATCATGAGGGAGGCACGGTGACTCTCTATGTATGCGAGAACGGCTTCATATCTATCAATCCGCCCCTTACGACCGGCCGTATTGGGAGTCTGAGCACCCGCACGACCCATCCGGTGTTTATCGGCCAGTTCCAGGAATTGCTCGATGCGGCCGGATTGCGAGTTGCGATTAATAACCCTTATCAGTTCAAGACCAAAGGGGAGATGTTGAAGGAGTGCGCCGATCAGACCTTCCTCAAGAAACATGCGGCTAATTCCACGAGCTGCGGGCGCTTTGGAGTTTTCGGATATCGCCATTGTGGCAGGTGCGTACCGTGTCTGATCAGGCGGGCGGCTTTTCATCGCTGGGGTATTACCGATACGACCAGTTACTACTATGACGATTTGTCGAAAGACGATTCAGAGCATGCCCGCTTCGACGATGTCCGAGCGGCTGCCGTGGCTGTTGCCGAGGCGAAAGCCGACGGCTTCGACCGGTGGATCAGACCCCGATTTACGGCACCGGCCCTCGGCGATACGACGCCTTATAAGCAGGTTGTCCGGCGTGGTCTTGATGAGCTTGGTGCGCTGTTGAATGCGGCAGGGGTAAAGTGATCGACTTTCATTGCCATCTAGACCTGTATCCCGATCCCTCGAACGTTGCAGCCCGCTGTGAAAGGGAGGGCATCTATGTTCTTTCGGTAACTACGACACCAAGTGCCTGGCACGGTACCCGGAAGTTGGAGCGTGGCCGGATCAGAACAGCCTTGGGCTTGCATCCCCAACTTGCCCATCAACGCCGCACTGAACTCCCACTATTCGATAGGTTGCTTCCTGAGGCACAATATGTTGGCGAAGTAGGCTTGGATGGCACGCCGCCATTCCGTCAGCACTGGCGAGCGCAGCTAGAGGTTTTTGATCATGTACTTTATGCGTGCGAGCGGGAGGGCGGACGCGTCCTGTCGATTCATAGCCGTCGCGCGGCAAAGGCGGTGATAGATCGATTGGAAGCAGTGCCGCTTGCCGGTACCTTTATCCTGCACTGGTTCTCGGGAAGCCCTCGCGACTTGTCGCACGCTGTTGACCTCGGATGTTGGTTCAGTATCAGTCCGGCGATGCTGGCCTCGGAAAACGGAAGAACGTTGGCAGCACAGATGCCCCGTGATCGCGTTCTGACCGAATCCGACGGTCCTTTTGCTCAAGTCGGAGGCCAGTCCGCCATGCCCTGGGATGCAGCGGTGGCCGAGCGCGAATTAGCTACGGTATGGCAAATGGATAACGCCAAAGTTGCGTCGGTACTCCGGAATAATCTCCGGCGGCTCGTTATATTGGCGGGACAGCACCACAACATCATCTCACCGGAAGGACAGGTTTCCAAAGCAAAAGGCGAGAGTGGATAGAGTGAGCTATATCGGGTAGAGTCAGATCGTACGAAGGAGGTAGGCATGACTGAGCGAAACCCACACGTCCCAATTGTTGATATTGGCAATATGACGCCTCCAGAAGCAGATGCTTTTCTCGGCAAACCCGATCCCAACGATAAACGCGCATTGCCGTTTATCCTTGCAGGCTTTGGCTTCATCGCGCTTCTGTGGGTAGTTGCTTTTGTCTTCCTCTGATCCACGATAGTTTCAGACCGAAAGAGCCCCGGTATTTCCACCGGGGCTCTTTTTTGCAGCAGCTTCTAATTTCTAGGTACACGCATGGTGGGCGGTAGCGTGAACCGCTCGTCATCCACATCAACGCTTCCAGGTGGTGCGCGGTTATCAGCAGGAGTCGCTAATCTCGGGCCTCCACCAGAGCCTCCCCAATTAACGCCAGACCGACGCCCGGCCTGCGCATCAATCAGATCACCAGGTCTGTTGCCGCCGCCATCTCCAGCTTCACCGGACACACCAGTGCTGCTCAGCTCCGCTCTTCGCTCCTGTTCGGCATATAGATCCTGAACATCCACGCGGCCATACCGGTTCTGAGGATCCCAGCCATCACTGCCCACATGTCCATTTTCATGGACTCTGATACCCATACTGATCTCATCGTCAGACCAACCCCGGAAAGCTCCACCCGAGGCAGAACTCTGATCATCATTACCCCAACCACCCATATCTCGTGAACCTTCACGGCTAGACTGGATAGGCGCCGGCATTGCCGGCGCTTCCGTACTCGCCGTTAATCCAGTTTCGTGAGCGGTCGAAACACTTTCACCTGGATTTGGACCAGTCCATCCAACTCCACCGTCAGGCGCCAATGGAAGGTTCTCATAGCCGGCAGTCTCCCAGTTTGGGTCTATTCGTTCCGGATTGATCCCCTCATTGATAGCTCCCTCGATACGATCCCGACCGCCCTCGATCGCACCCATACCGCCAAAGCCGGAATCCATCATATGGCCAGCACGGGCCATATCACCGCCGATACCCAACTCTTGCGGTGCTAGTCCGGCCTCCTGGGCCACCTGCTCGCGCATGAAGCTATCTGCGTAATTACCGAAAGCCGCCCGGTCCTGATGGAACAGCGCCATGACATCATCATGTGATCCTATCGCGCGGCCGTTAACGCCTTCACGCCCATTCATCCAGTTGAGGAACACATCATCTGACGGCATGGAGTAGCTATACTCGCTGCTCTCCATCTGTTCGGCCATACGCTCAAAGCGCTGGCTGACTTCGCTCATACGACCTGCCTGCTCGTTCTGGGAATGCGCCATGCGGAAGGCTTCGTTGATCGAGTGACCTTCACTCGTCTGCCCAGCTTGTGAGAAGCTGATATCGCCTCGCTGATGCGCTTCACTGACCCGGCTGTAGATTTGAGAAAGCTCTTCGCGCTGGCTTTCACTCAATGATTCATAGACCTCCCGCGCTTGCGAGTCCGATGCGCTCCATTGATGCTCTCCCGAAGCCCTCATCACAGCCTGGAAGAACGCGGCACCTCCCGATCCGAGGAGCTCCATGCCCGCACTACCCCGCACGCCAGCTTGCGCTTCAGCCCCAAGTGAAAGGGAAGCCCCACTGCCGGCTGTTGATGTCTGTCCAGCTCTCTGCGCGGCATCCCTTATAATGCTATCAGCCCGCGACAGATCCTCTACTGACCGTGCGCCTTGCGCGCGGTTCACATTGATCACTCCGGACAAGTCGTTCGAGCTATTGACCGCGCGCGTGTGAATCGCATCGAGTGCCTGGGCGGTATTGAGCGCAGCTGATTGTGAGTAGCTCTCGCTCTGGCTTTGCGCATCAGATGCCATCGTCCTCGCAGTCTGGCCCCAAGCCTGCCGGTACTGGAACCCAAACGGCGTGCGGGATACCCCGCCGCTCATATCGCTGTAGACGCCGCCATCCTCGTGGTGTGCCGTGCGCACACCACCCCGGCCGACCACATTCCAGTGGCCCATATTCACATCGCCACTCGTGCCGTGCTGATTGCCAAAGGTCTGGTTGAAGCGGTGTGTATCGAACGCCGTCGTTCCCAGATTCATATTGCCCACGGTCTGATCGGCTGCCGCCTGTTGAGCGGCGCCCGACACCGAGTTCAGGAGCGAATTGCTCTGCATCGCCAGCCGATCGACACCGAAGGCCAGCATGGTGGCCATCACCGGGATCATCATGGTCATCCAGCCCGCGATAGACGCCAGATCTCCGTTGATCCCCGCAACTCCATCCATTGAAGCGAGGGTCACGCCGGCATAGCCCTCATTCGCGTCATAACCGGCCGCACGGCTCGCTTCGGCGATATGGTGCATCATAATCCCGTTCAGGATCACGAAGAGCGGCCCCCAGGCCTGCAGGATCAGGAAGCCGGAGAAATACTTCTTGAGCAGCTGTGGCCCGAATTTCGGCAACAGGAAGAAAGGCGCCATCAACGGGAACATCGAGTAAAAGATGATCTCCAGCACCACCCGCAAAAGCGGAATCCATTTATGGGCCATCTCGGCCGACATGAAGTTCTGCGTTCGGGACTGCTGCTCCGCTCGCGTCATCGAGTACGCTGAAATATCCACGCCAGACTCCGCCGCCGCCGATAGCTGCGCATCGCGCACCGAGTTGATCGTCATGGCCTGAATGAACACATCAGCGGCCGTGCGCGACTGGTCCATGATGAAGGCGTGAGCACCCTCGACATTCACCCGGATCGTCGTTTCCGCCAGCGGACCGGCAAGATCAGGATGGATTACCCGGCCGAAGCGGTTAGCTGCCTGGTCAGCCATGGCCTCACGGCCAGCTCTGAGCTGATTGGCGGCTTGCACACATCCGATCGTCTCGCGCGTCCCGTCAGGACTGATCCATTGGGTCGCGAGTCCGCCGTGCGGCGACACCGTGATGAAATCGAACAGATCCGGAGCCGTTCCCAGATCGTGCATCGAATAGTGGTGTGTGTGCAGGTCGTGCATCACGCAGCGCACGACATAGGAATCCATGTTCGCGGCGAAATACTGGTCCGGCCAGCGCAGCATCGTCGTTTCGCGAAGCACCCGGCTGCCATAGATCAGGCCTGTTTGCGAGTACTGCGCCGCTTCCGGGTGAGGGAACACCGTCTCGGTGAGCTGGGTGGCCGCATCCCCGATCGTGCTCGATAGCGAGAATACGAGGCCGACAGCCATGGGCACGTTGTCGACAGCAACAGGCGCGCCCACGCTCAGCCTGTCATGAATGATGATCGTAGTCCGCGGCACCAGGATCACTGCCATGATCAACAAGGCGCCGGCAAACCACATGACCGTTTCCTTGAGATTCAACGAAAAGGCCGCCGACACGATCACCATCACCAGGCCGATCAGCATGACCAGCCGGATCAGGCTATCGATCACCGAATTGCCCATCATCATGGCAATCGCGTTGAACGCGTTCACATAATGATCAAGCCCACCATAAACGACGCCCTCCATCGCCCTTACCAGCCTCCCCGCGTCGCCATGGCCTGGCGCATGAACCGGGTCTGCAGCCGGTTCGAGAGGATCTGGTCCATCCGGACATAGTGATCGATGAAGGCTTCATCGCGCGCCGTTTCGCCCGCAAGTTCCATCCGCTTCTGATGGATGAACTGGCGGACCTGGCGCACCTGATCACGCCATTCGCGATATTCGTTCTCGCCTGACGCCAGCTCCATACGCGATCGCGACCGCTGCGTTTCTGCGAGTGCCGCGTCGATGAACATGTGCACCATGTCCACGGCGATTAGATCGATCAGCCGTTCATCGACCTCCACGATGCCGAAATTGCCAGCCTGGACCTCGTGGGCGTGCTGTACCGACAGCATGCGGTAAATCGGAATGCTTGTCGTGTTCAGGAAGGCCAGCTCCTGCGTTGTGAGCGGCGCGCGCGTCACCAGTTTCTCAGCCATGGAATCGACCACGTTGCGCACGCGCGCCCGCAAGCTTTGACTCTCAGGGATCGTCACCTGTTGGGTCTGGACCACCAGGCAGCTCTCATGGCCGTCCGCGCAGCGATAGTAATCAAACTCCCCGCCCTGCATGAGCGCAGTCAGCGCCCTGTCGGTATCACCGGCCGGAGGAAACCAATGGTATTCAGGCTGCGCATTTGACCCCGTTCCCATCGTGATGACGGCCGTGCCGGTCATGGACATCAGAAATTCGGCCGTCGAAATGTCCTGCGACGTGCCTTGCATCCATGGCAATTCCGTCAGGGCCGCCCAGGCCAGGTTCACATTCGTGAACGTGCGGCCCTCTGCCTCGGGATGATTGAGGACATTGCCGGTCTGCCCCCCAAGGCCGCACCCATGACGCGCCGAAACAAAGTCAGAGAAAATGCCTGAGCTGGAACCCGCCATCTGGCACACAGCACGCGATCCGCTCTCATGGCGCGGCCAGACCGACCCCATGAGCTGCTGCGCTGCCTGACAGGAATTGAAATTCTGCGAATTGATCTCTTGAGCGAGATTATTCATCTCGCTGATCACGTCAGAGCACATCGGGCAGACGGTCGCCAAGGCCAGCTGGAACGCTACCCCGGTGGCATTCGCGCCAAGCGCTTGCATCATCGCCACAAGCTGATCGGAATCGATGAAGCTGAAACCGCCCGTGTAGATATCGATCCCGCCGCAACCAGCCCTGATCGACGGGCCCGTCATGCTCAAGGGTTGAATGTTGCGTTGAGGCGCACGCATCACCAGCGATCCGCCCGTAAAATACCCGCCAGCCTGACCCATGCCAGCGCGTGGGCTGGTCACATTGACGTTCACACCGTCCCAGAACTCATCCAGCTCGCGCCCGACATTCTGGCCACTGGCAGCCGATACGCTCATCATGGCCGCGCACGCGGCCGCGCCAGCCATACCGGCGATATTTCTGATCAGTTTCAGCATTAGTAGTCCTCTCCGGGCTCGCGTGACATCGTGACAAAGATCCGTTGCGCCAGCTCCTGACCGGAGATCGCGCCGAAACTCACCCAATGCGTGGTGTTGGTTTCAGTGTTGAGCAGCATGACGGCCGGAACGACCGCTTCGCGACCGCCAAGCAAAAGCTCGAACTGGCCGGTATCCAGCCGCGCGTCTGGAAACTCAGGGGAGGGGCCTCCATCGACTGAGACCGCCCTGACCTCTACGCCATGGCTATCGGCGAAATAGCGCAAGACGGGGGAGAACCGCGCGCAATAGGGGCAATCGCTCCGGTAGAAGTAAAAGAGGCCATAGCGCTCGCTCAAACCCGCCAGATCAGCCGTCATTTCCATCGACCGCTGATCGATCCACTCGCTGCGCGCATACTGAGCGACCGGCCTGCGAACCGAATAATCCAGCGCGGGATCTGACCAGACATTGCGGCGCCAAAAGTCAGAAAACAGTGCCGCGCCTTCCATGGCCCGCCATTGCATGGCCTGGTACTCGCGCACACGCTCCTCTGTGGGCGCATACGCTGCCATCAACCGTAATTCATCAAGCCTGCGCTGGAAGGCTTCTGCTTCTGCCAGTAGCGCCGCTTCCGCGCTCATGGGCGGGGCAGGGGGCGCCGCCTCACCTTGCTCCTGGTCCTCCGGCTCTGGCTCCGGCCGTGAGCAGTAAAACCAGTGTCCGAGACCGCGCTCTGCGCAGTAGAGATCATCCCTATCAACCGTTCCGGCCGACACAGGGGCCACACCAGAGAACGCCAGAACGCACGCGCAGAGCGCGCGTGTCGCAAACTCAATCATCACCGTCTCCTGGAGGAATGTCGGTATTCACGCCCGACGAGTAGAAATCACTCACGCGCTGCTGGATGCGCGCGCTGACAGAGCCTTCGCCTTCAGGCGCAAAGCCCTGCATCATTTCCGCCATCATCGGCGTGAAATCCATCAAAGAGAGATCAAGCTGCGCGAATTGCTCCGGCGTCAGCCCGTCACAATCAGCGTCTGCAGGTTCTCCGAAATCGAGCCCCAGCTGGGCGCGGCCCTCTTCATTGATGATCCGGGCCAGCACCGATCCAAAGCAGCACGATGTCCGGCGTTGCTGCCGGCATCCAAACCAGCCGCGCCTATGGCAGTACCAGCCAACATCGACACACAGATCGGCCTCGCGCGCCTGTGCCAGACGCTGCTCTTCCTCGTTACAGGATCCGTTGAGCCAGTTGATGGCGATGCCGCCACCGCTGCAGCAATTCTTCCAGATTCCGGTCTTGTGACATTGCAGGGCTTCGCCCGCCATCAATGTCATTTCATCGAAATTGTGCGCTTCAAAGAGCGCGGCCAGCTGCGCCAGGGCCCACGGAGCCTGCGCTGCCGCGTTATCGCGTTCAACTTCAATGCATACACCGTTCGTGCAGCTTACCGTGCGGCACTGATCCACGTCCTGGACATATTCGCCCGGCTCCACGCACTCGTAGACCATGGTGCGCGACCGGCAATCGTCGTCCATGCACTCTTCAGACTGAAGCACACAGCTCGGATCAGGGTTACAATCGGTGACCGTTTCTCCCACGCCAGGGCAGAGGTAATCGGTGCGCTCATGCCAGCACTCCGAATAGACCTCGACATCATCGATAAGCTTCGTGCCAGGCCCATCCAGACAGACAGTATCCTGCTCTTCGCACTCCCACTCCGGATCTAGCTGAGGACAGCCAATCTCACGCCATTCTGGCTCGCCAATATGGTCGATATAGCCGTCAGGTGGAGGGCCGGCCGGATTGTCGCATACATAGGTTCGCTCCCGGCCCACACAGCCCGCAGGATCACCCCAGCAATCATAGACGTGCTCAACCCTGTCACACTGGCCATTCGCATTAAACGCAATGCACCGCTGCGTCGGACTTGAGCAGTACGGAGGCGGGTCACAATCGGAATCGGGCACCCGCGTGACGCATTCATATCGCCGCTCCCGGCGTACACACCCATGTGGCGTGTTCTGCACGCAGGTCGTTTGGACGATCCCGCAGTCAGGATTGCCGCGTGAGGAACACCCCGCTTCCCACTGCCAGTTTCCGAGACTTACATGCTCGGTAATGTCGATCGGTGTGGCCCCAGAAACCGGCGAGTCACAGCGGTAATCTTGTCGTTCCCGACTGCAGTAATTTCCGGTGCTGCAACGGAAGTCGCGTGCCCATCTGGCGCATAGATGGAACGGTGTGTTGGGGTTGTCGATGTTACCTTGTAAGTCTGCTAGGCAGTATTCCGATAACTCACAACCAGTAATGATTTCTATTGGCTGCCCGTTTTGGATACAATTAGCGCCTCCACATATCAACTCGTCATTTGGCCCCATGCAAATGTTACCAAGTTGACCGTATCCGGTATGTACTCCGTTATGTCCTACTCCGAAGTAACAATAATAGGAGTCATAAATTTCTGTTGTTTCAGTGCAACTTGACCCACCTTGCGGAACGCACCCCCCCGTGTTTGCCGCTCCGCACGAGCTGTTCTGGCTTACGACATTGCCATCTTCGTCGAGCGTGCGCACGCAGCGATAGACATACTCCTCTTCCACTTCGAGATCGCGCGACTGGTAGCAAAGCTCCTGGCTGACTTCCTCATCGTGCCAGTCATAGCAGGTGTAGCTATCCGGAAGCGCGGCCACTTCCTGCGTGCATTCTTCCTCTTCGAGCGTGCAATCTGCGTTGCTATCGAAGCCAGAGCACTGCGTTGACCAGCTCGACACCGTGCGGGGCCGGTTTTCCTCGCAGCGATACACATAGTCCCGATCAACCGGATAATGGACGACACGCTCGCAAGCCGGCTGGTCGATGCCTTCACCATTATCGATCGAGCAGTGATAGGTGGTCCGGGTCTCGTAATCGCGCACCACGGTCTCGGTGGTGCATTCCTCGAATCTGCCACCAGGATCAGTGATCCATTCATCGAAATTTTCGGCCTGGTCCAGCATGCCGGCAACCATGTCGTCAAACTGGCCACCGCCTTCGTACCGGTTCCCCAAAATGGCTTCATACTCAGGCTTCGTGATCGGCTCCAGATGCCGGCCCATCACGTCATTACCCATCTGAGCAGGATTGTTCCCGTAATCCAGAAGATGCGCGGGCGGCTCAGCTGCCCCGCCAAGGTCAGACGGTCTGAACGCACCGAAATCTACATCCGGTGGCTGAACGGACCTCGCTGCCTGCGCCGCGTCCTGATTTCTCTGAGAAGGGAAATTGAACTGCGGGCCATCGGCCATGGCAACGCCGGGAGAAAACGCCATAACACAAGCGCTTACGCCAATTACAAAACGTATGAATAACGGGCTCATGGGCTCTTTACCGCCTGTCATAGCGCAGCACAGCCCCTATGGGGCTGCGCATACAAGAAACTGGCGGCCGAGATTTTGCCCATACGGCCGAGAGTGAGAATGCAGGTAATATAAGGTGAAGTCAACAGGTTAGTGGTTCGCTATGGTCTCTCATCCGTTAACCTGGGGGCTTCCTTGCGGCTAACACCCTAAGATCGCTCTGCTTGCGCTTGAGGGTGGCAGCTACAAAACGTATAAGGCTCCCGATTTGCGGGGGCACATCACAGAAAGGCTTATCTGATGAAATCCATGACCATTACGGTCGCCGCAGTCGCGGCGCTCGCAGCAACCGCTTGCTCGACAAAGAGCTATCCGATTGAAGCGCAGCTTTCCGAGGCTGAGATCGAGCTAATGGACTGCCGTGAACTCGCGCGCGAATCTCTGCGCGCAGAAAACGTCCGCGCCCAGATCAATGACACGGCCAATCTCAACTGGCGATCCGCCGCCGGCTTCCTCGGTGATTTCGGGATCGGCAATGCCATGGCCCGCAACGACGCCGAACAAGCCCTGGATGCTCGCGTCGCTACCATCCGGCGAGCCCAGGTCGCCAAAGGCTGCCCGACATCGTAGATTGCCACTACCTGCAATGCCTCAGCGCCGCCCGGAAGGGCGGCGCATTCATTTCCGCCACCGCCTATACCGGAGTCTTGTCCATGGCGATCCTAAGCCGTTTGCCTATCTACGATCTGCGCACAGACCTCGTGACGGATCTGCAACGCTCCGACTGTGAGCCCTCTATGATCGAGCTTTGCTCCAGCATTGATCGCTACCAGGGTGCCGATCTGTCCGATATGGGCGTGCGTATCGCAATGCAGTCATTTCCGGCCCAGCCAGCTCAATCCCGTGCCTTCCCGAGCATTGGCGCAACACTTCCGCTTCGCGCCTTCGCCATTACGCGAAACGAAAATACTATCGCTGTCGGTATCGTCTGCTGGGACGACCAGTTTCTGGATGACGCCTGGACACTCATCTGTCTGCAGGGCCTTCATCACGCTGTCTCGGCCCACACCAGCGACAATCCCTTCACCCACCATTATGGCCCTGCCGGCTTCATCTTCCGGACAACAGAATGGGACGAACTGCAAGCGCCTCTGGGCGGCGAGCTCAACAACTATCTCAACCACATCTTTTTCTCGCTTGCTGAAAGGCCCCGCCGCCTCACTGGAGGCCGGGCCTGATATCGGCTGAAAATTTAATCATGGCCTTCTGAAAACCCCGACGCGATTGTCCTATGTTCTCTGTGCGCCATATAATGGCTACAAGCATAAGGATATTAACAAAATGGATTATCGATATATAAAACAACAGATTGCTCAGAAACGGCATGAAAGACGGAACAAATCAGTCATACTGGCCCTGGCCGTTCTCATTATTCACGTGAACCTTCCCGCCAACTACCAGATTGCTATTGAGCTGGAAGGCAGCGTGAGCGCTACTGATGGCATAACTCTATCAGAGCCGTTCTGATAGCTCTCGCCCTTCGCCGGTGATCGGGCCTTTGACCGGGTAGATATCCAGATCACCGGCGTAAGGGATACAAATATCTGATGGGTCGCCCCCGCGCATCCATTCTTCTCGTTGGTTTTCGCTCAGGATCACCGGCATACGGTCGTGAACCGGCTCGACCTGTTCATTGGCCGGGCACGTCACGATGGTGAAGCTCGTCGCCGGCTCACTATCCTTCATCGCGCTAGCCCATAGGCCCGCAAAAACCAGAAGCGGCTCGCTGGGATGCCGGATGAAATGGGGTTGGCGATTACCCTTTGGCCCGGTCCACTCATAGAAGCCCATGGCAGGTACGAGACAGCGCCCCTTGTCGAGCAAGGGCGCATAGAGGCGCGAGTTTTTTAGGCCTTCTGCCCGCGCGTTGAAGGTGGACAGGCGCTTGCCTTCTATCCATGGCTGCCAGATGCCCCAGCGCCCGAATGACAGCGCGCGCTCCCCGTCCGCTTCCATTGCGAACGGGGCCTGCACTGTTGGAGCGATGTTGAATCGCGGTTCCAGATTCGACCGCGGTAGCTCACCTGTCAGATTGAGCCACGCCCTATATTCTTCCCAACTCGTATCGCCAGTGGCGTAGCGTCCGCACATAGCGCGACGCTAGCGATTCTCCGAAGCGGCGGGAAGGGCGCGAGGGCAGGGGGATCAGGACGCTTTTAGCCCGCAAATGGCCGCGTCCAGCTTTTCCACATCGGCACTGGCCGCTGCGGCGAGCAGCTTCTTAAGTACCTGCGGGCCGAGCTGGTAAGCTCCCGTTTCCATAACAATTCCAGCCGCTTCCGCGCTCGCTTCAGCTTTGAGTTTTTCCAGCTGTTCGGCCTGCTTGGCGAGCTTGGTCATCGGTGAAGCCATGAATCTTTCCTTCCGTAATTAACGCCCCGTTAAGGCCCAGATGGTGCTCTGGCCATCAGTTACAAATCGTATAAGCACCTAAGAAAGAGTGAATGTGCGGGGGCGAGCTGGTGAACAGCTCGAAGGAGGCATGTTATGTCGCTGATTTTGCGGCAAATTGTATCCAGTATTGGCGGTGAACTGCACGACGGCGGTACGCGCGCCCTGTGTCCAGGACCAGGCCACAGCCAGAATGACCGCTCCATGTCCCTGATGATCGGGCGGGACGGCCGTGTACTCATCAACTCGTTTTCCTCGCGCACCAACTGGCGCGATTGCCAGCGCTGGCTTGAAGATTTGAAGCTGATCGAACCCTTCGATCCGAAGAGGCCCCCCTCCAAAGTGCTCCCGGAACAGCGCATACAAAATGTAACTGAGCGAGAGCGGCAGAAACTTGATCGCGCCAAGCGCCTCTGGGCGCAGTCCAAGCCACTCGCCGGCACCCTTGGCGCGCGCTACGCCGCCCTTCGCGGCCTGCGTCTCTATGAGCTTCCCTCAACAGAGATCCGCTTCCACCCGAGTGTGGCCCGATCGTGCGGCGGGTATCCCGCTATTCTCCAGAGAATCACGTCTTCAACCGGCCGGATGATGGGCGTCCAATGCACCTATCTCGATCCAGTCACGGCGAACCGTCTGCCTGAACGTGACGGCCGGCGCATAATCGGCCGCTTCAAATCTGGCGCCGTTCGCCTGGCACCGGCCGGGCAGGTTCTTGGAGTAGGAGAGGGGATGGAATCCACCGTCTCCGCCGCACGGCGCTTTGCCGTTCCTGGCTGGGCGCTTCTCGGATCTGAAAACCTCAAAGCCTTCACACCGCCTGCCGGCGTCGAACTGTTGCTCATCTTCGCAGACCATGGCGAGGGCGGGTTGATCGCAGCCGAAACGCTCAAAACCCGCGCGCTCGATACAGGAATCGATGCACGCATACTTCCGCCGCCCAAGTCGGCCGGGGACTGGAATGACCTCGATAAACCAGCCTTTCCAACAGCCGATTTCGAGAAGGTTTGACTCGATAAACGCGAATCCCGCCATGGTGGCCAGAATCTGTGACTGATCGGATGAGAGATATGGCAGATACGGACGATAGAACGTCAACCCAGCAACGCTGGCGCAAGAAGCGGATCGAGGAAGGCCACGCTGATGTGCGCGTCCTGCTGACACCCGACGAGCTGGATGTCGTCGACCATATCTCCCAATACACCGACCGCAAATCGCGCGCGGCCGCCTTGCGCGTGCTGATCGCGAACGCGGACAAGATCATTCCGTTGAAGGAGAGGGGCGCATGATGTGAAGAAGCCGCCCCTTTTGCCGAAGGGGCGGCTCCTGAAGCTCAAGCTGTAGGGCTAGAGAGCAATGCCAAGAACGCTTTTAGCCCGACATCGCGAAGAATGCAAGCGCAGACTGGTCTGCGAGCGACACCGGCTTGCCTGACGGCTCACATCGCCGAAACACGATGGCCCACACCTTGATCTCCACACAGAGCACCCGCCAGGCGCGAGAAGTCGCGCCGGCGCCCGTGCGTGCGTGTTCATCAATCAGCAAAGGAGGGGCGATCAGCCAAAAATAAACCCGGCCAGAGGCCGGGCTTTCAAGGCGGTATCAGGAACCAACGAGACCAATAAAGGCCACGAGCCGGTCCGTAAAGCTAACTCCCGAATACCACCTCCATCGCAGCCGTCAAGCAAAATGTGCGATTCGCACAGCCTGAAGGCATGCGCTGATTTTTGGCTGATCGATCCTTGATGGAGGATCGAAACGATGGCTTACGGCCAACAGGCAACGGCGCTTTCCTTGTCCGAGAAGACGGGCTTTCGCCGCAAATTCCCCGAGGATCTTGTCAACGAGGACCTCGTCACCCGCTATGACGCCAAACCTGCCCGGATCTCCCGGCTGGAAATGCGCAATGAGGTGAAATGGTTCAGGAGCGCTCTGAATCGGAAACTCAACCTGGCACCGCTCGCCTGGGAATTACTTCTTGAGCTGATCGATCTCTCCCATGATTGCGACTGGCAGGGCGGACCCATCACCGTATGGCCGTCCAACGAGTACCTCATGGAGCGCCTCGACTGTTCCGAGCGGGCCTTGCAATACCAGCTGCGAGCGCTCTCACGTGCGAACCTGATCACGCATATCGATCATTCGTCGCGTAAGCGCTTCGGACATCGCGGCCTCGATGGGCGCATCGTGATGGCTTTCGGCATCGATCTTCGCCCGCTGGCCGCACGCGCCGACGAGCTCGTCGAAATGGCCCGAAACGCACGTGATGAACGTAAAGAGCGCGGCCGGCTTCGCCGGACGCTCAAGGTGACGATCGCGCACCTGACAGAATATCTGCGCACGGCGGCCAGCCAGAACAGCGCTGCAGCGGACTGGAACACGCTCTATGACGAGCTTCGGACCATCTCAGAGACCATTTCCCTGAAGCGTATCGCCCTCGATGTCCTCCGGCTCGCCAAGCAAGCCTTGCAAGCCCTGGAAGCGAAAATCCGCAAGGTTCTGGTCAAAGCGCTCCGCCCCAAGGCCCATAGCGACAACAAGCCCGATAATACTGCGCCCAAGGGTGCAGCCGATTGCACCCTAGAAACAACAACTACCCTTCAATCTTCAGATGAAGATACTGTGATGCCACCAGAAAGTGGCGTTGCCGGAACTGACGAGCCCAGACAGGCTCCCGCAGAGCGAGCGGAGAGGGCGAGGGAAGGGGATTCTGGCCATTCATTCGGAATAACACCCTTTGGCGCGCACCAGCATCTCGAAAAATATAAAATCACGGCCCAGCTCGTCGCTTCAGCCTGCCCCAGCTTCTGCTCGGGCCTGCAGGCCGATCCTGAATGGGACGATCTGATCGACCATTGCGACCAGTATCGCTCGCTCTACGGCCTCAGCCCGTCTGCCTGGTCCATGATGATCACGACGCTTGGCGAACGCCCGGCCGCCGTCGCACTGGCCGTGATCGGTGAGAAATTCCTCCGCGGAGCACGTGGCGGCGGAAATATTGTGGAATCACCGGCCGGATATTGCGTCTGGCTTACGCGTCAGGCCAAAAATCGCGGCGTTCTCGATCTCGGACCGAAAATCCACGCCCTGCTGACCAAGGACCAGCGACCCGGTTAGTCAATCTTCACGTTTTTACCGCAACTTACAAATCGTACACGCAATCGGAGCAGAGACGATGATCGAGAAATGCACAGTGTCGCAAGCGTCCGCCGGCGTTAGTGTCGAACTCTCGGCCGAACTGGCCGACAGTCTCGGAATCCGGCCCGGAGATACGCTGACCGGTATTCGCCTGAATGAGAGCCAGCTCCTGCTTACCGCCTCCGATCCCGATTTCAATGCCCAGGTGGAAGCGGCCCGGCGGTCCGGCACCGAGTTTCGCAACGCCATAAGGGCTCTGGGAACATGAGCACGCTGCCTCTCTCTCGAACGGCCATGACTGCTAGCATGCTCCAGATCGCAGGTCAGACCGGCCAAACCTGTGGCTGGTCCGATATGCAGGCCCTCAAGGCTATTGCCGACAGGCACGCTCACCATCCTGGGCAACCGCACAAGGCCGCTTCCTTGCTGATGATTGACGTACTGGCCTCTCCGCTGGCTCCCCAGCTGGCGGCGCCACTCGCTCTAGTGCTCGCCGCAAGCTTCTTGCGCGTGAACCGGCAAGGATGGGACATCAGTGAAACCGAGGCCGTACTTCTGGTCGAGAATGCTCGAAATGGCGCGTTGGGCGTCGATCAGATCGCACGATTTATCGACACGCGACTGCACAATGACCGTCTGGCGCACGCCAGCTGACCAAACTCTTCGCGCATCACTACCAGATTTAAGTGGGATCGGGGCGAGGGGGCACGATCCACGGGCCTTCGCGCAGATCTTCCGGCCGTACCGATTTCAGATCGTCGTCAGGCGCCAGAAAACGGACCTCTTCCCAACTCTCGCGTAGCTTCGAGTACGTCATATTGTGGATGTAATTGCGGGCGCTGACTTCCGGATAACCCCTGTAATTATATAGATATACGAACTGAGCGATGATCAGATTGCCGGTATTTTCCACCACCTTTCCATCCGGCGTGTCGATGACCGCACAGGCGCGTGCCTCCACATAATCAAGCCAGCTCTTCACCCGAGTGTAAAAAGCATAGGCTTCCTCCGGATGGGAGATCGCACGCTCAAAGACTTCATTGTAAGCCCAGACCCGGATCTCCCAGCCTTTTTCGGCTTCCGGATCCTCACGCCACTGATATTCGTAGTCACCGAAATATCCGGCCCTGAGAACGTCATGCGTTTCATCGCTAATGAACTGGACGGGGAAGTGCTCGAAGCCTTTGCCCTGCCAGATCAGGCCTTCCGCGTGTTTGAGATAATACTCGCAATCAAACCCTTCATCAGCGAAGGGGAGCATGCTCGCGATATTCCAGTCGAGCTTCTTCGTACCCAGCACGTCTTCAATTCCTCCCGCCACGCCGGTGCGCTCCTGGATCAATGATTTCGTCGGCCGACCAGATTCCGACACCGGCACGCCGGGCTTCAGCCTCAACCGCTACAAGCTCAGGCGCCGTCGGCCGTCCGCGAAACCGGTAGACTACAGCCAGACCTTCAGCCACCAGCTGACGGCCGAGATCCAGCTCTCCAACAAAGCATCGTGCGACCCTTCGGCCATACACGTCGCGGCGTTCGCCATCACACCGGACCGCATTCGATCCAATCAGTTGGACCATGCGGATCCGGCCGGCTTCGCCACAATCCCATTGGAGGCCGTCCACGATCATCGACTGACCCAGCTCGCAGGCGTCCATGCCTACGATCCGGATCCTTTCACCATCGAGTACGATCGTGTCGCCATCGATCACCCGGACATTGATGCTCGCCGGTCCACTACCATTCGCGTCTGTCGCCTCCAGCCCCATCATGCCGGCCAGTAGTGTTGCCAACGCCAGTGCCACAATCGCCATCGTCTGAAACCTCCGCCTGCGGGACAGTCTGATCATCCTGTTCATAGTTTTTCCTGCCATATCGCAACCCGCTTGCGTATATGATCCGTAACTTGTTAAAACATCATGAGGCACAATAAAAAAGCAAACTATATTTCTCATAACGTTTATTATGCGACGGCCCGGTGTAAGCGCAAAGTAGTAATCTTGCATCTGTGCCGCATAGAAATCTTGCACGCTAGCCTCCTCCCGCGCGGTCATTTGGAGGAGGCCCTAACGATGCTGGATGTGTTTGACGTGAGCCGGAAAGAACTGCAGCGCGCCGAAATTCTCGACGATGTGAAGGCCGGATGCCTGAGCCTCAAAGAGGCTGCCGAACGGATGGGTATAACCCGCCAACATGCGGGCATTCTGTTCAGAGCCTACCGCCAGGACGGCATAGAGGCCCTGCGATCGAAGAAGCGCGGCCGGCCCTCAAACCGCACCCTGCCAGCCCGGGTGCGTGACTATGCGCTGATGCTGATCAGAGATCATTATGCCGATTTCGGCCCTACCCTCGCCGCTGAAATGCTCGCTGAGCGGCACGGGCTCGTCCTGTCGCGCGAAACCACACGAAAGTGGATGATTGAGGGCGGGCTGTGGCGCACGCGCGCGTCGCGGCGGCGTATCCATCAGGACCGCCCGCGGCGGGAGCGCTTTGGTGAGCTGGTCCAGATCGATGGATCTCATCATCGCTGGCTCGAAGATCGCGGACCGCCCTGCACGCTTATCGTGTTTATCGACGATGCTACGGGCCGGCTGGTGGAGCTGCGCTTCTGCCAGAGCGAGACCACAATCGACTATTTCCTCGCCGCGAAACGCTACATGGCACGTTACGGCAAGCCGTGCGCCTTCTACTCGGACAAGCACGGCATATTCCGGCCCACCCACCAAACCTCGGTCGGCGGGGTCAACCAGACCCAGTTCGGCCGCGCGCTTGAGGAGCTGAATATCGACATCATCTGCGCGGACACACCTCAGGCCAAGGGCCGGGTCGAACGTGCGAACCGGACCCTGCAGGACCGCCTGATCAAGGAGCTCCGGTTGGCTGGCATATCCGATATCAGCGAAGCCGACCGCTTTGCACAAGGCTATATCGACCGCTTTAACGGTGCCTTCGCCAAACCCGCCCGCAGTCCGGTCGATGCCCACCGGCCGCTGGATCGCAATGTGAGGCTCGACCATGCCTTCTGTGTGAAGAATACCAGGCGGGTCTCACAATCGCTTACCCTTCAGTACAACAAGGTCCGCTTCCTGCTGACCGAAAGCCCCCTCTCCCTTCGTGCCATTGGCCGTGATGTCACTGTATATGATTACCCCGATGGCCGGCTCGAAATCCGCTATCAGGGCGCTCTGCTGGACTACAGGACATTCGACACGCTGCGCCGCGTAAACCGGCCAGAGCTGGTCGAGAACAAGCGCCTGGGTCCCGCGCTCGAAACCATCATGCGCATGCAAGCCGAACGTGACGCCAAAGCCCCGCCCGCCCGCAATCGGCGATCACTATCCCGCCGCGCCCAGACCGGGCACATGTTTACCGAAGGGCTTGAGCTGATGAGGCGGCAGACAGATGATCTCCTGCGCGCGCAGACCGTTCCGGAACGCCTTCCAGCCTGTGAGCCACCTCCAGGCCCCTTCCCTCCTGCGAGCCCCAACATACCGGAGGTCGACACGCGATGGGAGGACCATAATCCCGGCCGGGGCACACCCCTGCACAGCCCCGATGAGATGGCCCGCGCCAGCGAGGCTGTACGCAAGGTGTCGCGCGCCATGACGGTGAACCATCGTGGTCAGCGCTACCGATTGTCATGGCCGCATCCTGAGCAGCTGATCGGGGCGAAAGTGCTAATCCGTGAGTTTCCCGATGGCCGTGTGGAGATTTACAACAAGAGCCATGCCCTCCCCTGGAAACGCCGCTTTGCCTACAGCGTGCTGGAGGACGACGGGCGCTCCTTCGTCTACTCCAGAGTGGGAGAGCTATCGGGCGAATAGCCGGGTCGTAGACAGAGATTGCGGCTTCACCGCCTCAGTGCTCCGGATGCTCCAGGCCCGAGGCATCTACGAACGCACCAATCTGGCAAAAGTGCCGCGCTAGAAGTCATAAAGCTCGCGGACATGAACCTGACGGAATGTGGGAGCACCACCCGTCGGGCGTCACCTGCGCCCTGCCCGCGACTGAGATTAGCCAAAGGGAGCCGAGGAGTTTCTGCGTATAGCTCCTAAACACGGGACGGTGCCGGCCATCATGGAAACCGTAGAGATACTCGTTCGTGCCATGCAGTATGGGACGGGACTGGCCAGTCCCGGCATCCTAGCTGCGATACTCTGGGCTGGCGAGAAACCAGGCAGAACGGGCCGCCTGGTGCTGGCTGGCTGTTGCGGTCTGCTTGCACTCAGCTCGTTCGCAAATGGTCTGGTCTTCTCTCACGCGGTCCTGGACTCGTGGCGTGAGGTGTTCTCGCCGGACGGAGCGGTCTTCATTCTGACGACCTTCGATCCGGCCCTGGGTTTCCTCGCCCGCACCATCCTTGCCGGTCTCGCGCTCGGCGCGCTTCTGGTTTGGCGCGGGCAGCCTGGAGCCTGGACCGCCCTTGTGCTTCTTGCCGCAGCGCTCGCGAGTTTCGCCTGGACCGGCCATGCCGCGTCCGGTGAGGGCTTGCAAAGCGGGCTGCACAAGGCCTCCACCGTTACTCACATACTCGCAGCGGCAGTGTGGCTGGGTGCGCTCGGCCTCTTTCTTTCGCGGCTGTTCGGTCCGCAGGCTGCAGGCAGAGACTATCGCCAGCGGACTGCTCAGCTCCTGTCGCGCTTTTCCGGCATCGGGAGCGTTGCCGTCGCGGCGCTGGTCATCACGGGTGTAACAAACACCGTGCTTGTTGCGGGGCCGGGCCAGGTGATGTCGACGCTGGAGACTGCCTATGGCAGCTGGTTGATCGTCAAGCTCGCCCTGTTTGCCGGAATGGTAGGCCTTGCGGCGCTCAACCGTTTCGTTCTCGCGCCAGCACTCGCTCAGCACCTGACCGATCAGGCCGCCGGGCGGATACGATTGGCGGTACTGGTGGAGGTCGGTCTCGGCGCAGGCGTGGTGGCGTGCGTCGCCGTACTGGGCGTAACCCCGCCCCATTCGGGCTGATCGCACGCGCATCTGCCTCAAGCGCCAACGCCTCTACTCGACCGTAAAGCGGACAGTTCCGCTCATCTCATGGTCGCCACCATCAGCCCGCCAGCTCAACTCGTACTCGCCGGGGTCAAGAGGCTCTGTAGCGGCCTCGATGGAGGTGACGGGGGCCTCCTGCGCCTCGAACTCAACGGTAATCCGCTCCATCGCGAGCGTGGACAGCTGGATCGACCGCACGGCCATCGGGTGATCGAAGTACAGCTCGATCCGGTCGAAGCCGCCATCGACGGTAGCACCGTCGGACGGGACTGACCGGATCAAGCCGACCATATCACCATGCCCTGTGTGATCGTCATGAGCTTCCTCACCTTGGTGGCCGTGGTGATGAGCATGGTGATCGGCGTGTCCGGAAGCCTGTTGCCCGTGGTCATCGCCGTGGGCGTCGGCGTTCAGCGAGAAGCCTATTTCGCCACGCATGACATGGCCGTCCTGCGCCGCGGCGCGCCACCGGATGACGTAATTGCCCTCTTCAAGCGGCGGGAACGGCACCGAAAATTCGTCCTGCATTCCCCGAACGCGCTCAAACCCGATATCGACTGCGTCTCCGTCGACAACGGCAAGCTCGAGCCCGACGAGAGAGACAGGATCGGCAAAGCCGAAATCGAAGGACGAAGGCGCTTCGCCCAGCACGTCACCGTCGCGGATATTGGAATGGGTCATCACCGTGTGTGCGAACGCGGCGGCGGTCAGCAACATGACGGCGGCGCTGGCTATTACGATTCTGAATAATGGCATCGATTGATCTCCCTGATCAGGCGCTTCTGGAGTATTTACGCATTAGCGGGCGCAATCCCTTCCTGGCCGCTGACTGATCATTTCAACTGAAATGCCGCTCCGTTACCGACCGGTGGTCACAAGCAGATGAGGGACATGCTGCGCCAAAACGTAAAACCGTAGGGCGCATAAGGCGAAAACGATGAACCAGCTGGACAATCTTCTGAATCGAGTACTCACGATGGAGCCAGACCGCGATCTCACCGGATTGGAAGCGCGCGTCTGGAGCCGGATCGAAGTCATGCAATCTGGCCGGGTAACGGCTTGGCTGCGCGCACTTCCTGTAACCGCAACGGCCTCGGCGCTGGCGCTCGGCTTTGCCACGGCGCTCCTTAGCGCGCCACCACGGCATACGGTGGAAGATATGGCGGTTTTCTCCACCAACACCCCGCTTGCTCCATCGACATTGCTGACGGGAACAAGCCGATGACACGACTTCGTATCTACCTCGCTCTAAGCCTCGTCCTCGCGGTCCTTGCAGGCGTGTTTGCGGCCTGGTGCGCCACACATTACTTCTCGTCCGCTGCAGCAGAGCCATCCCTTCACCGCATCATACATCACGAGCTGGACCTGTCCGCCGGGCAGAGAGCCCGCGTCGCCGAGATCGAGGCGCGCTATACCGCTCAACGCCAGGCCCGCGAACGCGAAATGCGCGCGGCGAATACCCGGCTGGCGGCAGCCATC
Organism: uncultured Oceanicaulis sp.; assembly: GCA_964497275.1. GTDB lineage: Bacteria > Pseudomonadota > Alphaproteobacteria > Caulobacterales > Maricaulaceae > Glycocaulis. The sequence goes on along the minus strand of CAZCEG010000003.1, from coordinate 10,210 downwards.
GAGGCAGACCACCAGCTCGACGACAATGTTCGCGCGGCGATCCATGACTTCCATCACGCGATGGGCGAACTTCAGCTGGAGACAATCCGCTATGTTCTCGATGTGCGCGAGATACTCGATGCCAGCCAGAGAGAACATTTTGATGCGACCGTAACCGCTTCCCTGACCGATCAGGACTGGTGACCGGGGAGCCACAAGACAGCGACACCGATCTCGTTCACCGCGCTCTCGCGGGTGAAGAGCGCGCCTATGGGCAGTTGATGACACGCCACAAGGACGGGCTGTACCGCTTTGCGCGCCGTTACAGCGGCAATAGCGATGATGCTCTGGAGATTGTGCAGCTCACGTTCATCTCGGCCTGGCAGGCCCTGGCACGGTTCGATACCGGCCGGGCTTTCGACGTCTGGCTTCGCGCGATTGCCCTGAACAAGTGCCGTGATATGGCGCGACGCCGGAAGGTTCGCCGTTTCATGATGGCGCTGGGTCAGATTTCCGAAAGGCAGGCTGATCCGCCCTCGCTCGAGGCCGGTCCTGAAACTCAGCTTCTGGACCGCGATGAACTACGCCGGGCCGATGCTGCCATCTCGAGCCTGCCGGACGGTCTCAAGGCGCCATTGCTGCTCACCGCCCTCGACGGTCTCACCATGGCTGAGGCCGGAGCCGTTCTCGGAATGAGTGCCAAGGCTGTCGAGAACCGCCTGTATCGTGCCCGCAAGGCGCTGGCGCGAACGCTCCAGCTGCCGGAGGATTCCTGAAGCGGATGTGGAAGTCCGTCAGGTGCGGATACCGTCCCGCGAGAGTTCGCCGGGCGTTGCCACGCGTGCCGTGGTCCCGTCCGGCGCCCTGTACCAGCCCGGATCGTCATAACGCGTGATGCCGGGGCGCACCTTCATGATCGTGAACATCCCGCCCATGCCGATATAGTCGAACGGGCCTTGTGCTCCCACCATCGGGATGGAGTTCTCCGGAATGGCCATATGGCCCATTTCGACATGTTCGCCGTGGGCCGCCATGTCGTTGCCATCCATCGCCATGTAGCCGGGCACCAGATCTCCAACCAGCCCGGCGAACGATGACTGGTCTACTCCGACCATGTTCTCGATATCGTGTCCCATCTGGTTCATGACGTGATGGGTCATGTGGCAGTGAACGGCCCAGTCACCGGGATTGTCTGCAACAAACTCGATGGTGCGTGCAGAGCCCACAGGCACGAGGACGGTGGCTTCCGGCCAGCGCCCCGCTTCCGGTATCTCGCCGCCGTCAGTGCCGACAACCTGGAAGGTGTGGCCGTGCACGTGGAACGGGTGATGGTCCATCGCCGACAGGTTGGCGACGCGCATTCTCACTCTCTGGTCCTGCCTCACCACCAGCGGGTCGGTGCCGGGAAAGGCCTTGGCGTTGATCGTCAGAATGTTGAAATCCGTCATCTCGTTGGGATCGGGACGGCGCGCGCCCGGCCTGATCTTCCACGTCGACAGAAGCAGGGCGAAGTCGCGATCAACACGCCGCTCAGCCCGGCGGGGATGGATGACGAAGATGCCCATCATTCCCATTGCCATCTGGGTCATTTCGTCGTGGTGGGCGTGATACATCTGCGTTCCGTGCTGCACGAGCGGGAACTCATACCGGAACGTCTCGCCCGGACGGATCAGCGGCTGCGTCAGGCCGCCGACACCATCCATGCCGGACGGCAGGATCAGGCCATGCCAATGGACCGATGTCGCCGCGCGCAGCCGGTTGGTGACGTAAATCCGCACCCGGTCGCCCTCGACCGCTTCAATCGTGGGGCCATGGACCTGACCGTTAAAGCCCCAGCAGGTAGCTGTCAGCCCCGGCGCGAACTCGTGCTCGACCTCTTCGGCGACAAGATGGAACACCTTCACGCCGCCGGCGAGCCTGTAGGGAAGCGTTGAGCCGTTCGGCGTGACTACCGGCGTGTAGTGAACGCCGGGCTCTCCGGGAGGATGGTCGCCGGGTTCCACGCTGCGCGCATGATGGGGGCCGGGATTGGACGCCGAGGCGTTCGCGCGGCCCGATGCCAGACCTGCCCCGGCGGCTGCCAGTCCTGCTGCGGCAAGTGCTCCGCGACGGCTAAGTTGGAACTGGCTCATCAGTGAACATGCCCTTCATGCTGTTGGGTTTGGTCAGGTCTTGCAGGAGAGGCAGCGCTTGCAGGCGTATCCTGCCGACGGGGCGGTTCAGGCGAGGTCTCCATCTCACTCACCCGGACATGCCGTTCAAGGTCGGCGCGTGCCTGCCAGTATTCTGCAACCGCCTGAACATAGTCGCGGCCCGCCTCGACCCGGTCGCGCCGCGCCTGCAGAAGCTCGAACATGCCGATCTGCATGGCATTGAAGTCCCGGACCACGCCGTCGAATACATCGGCGGAAATCCGAAGGGATACGTCGCGATGGAACAGGGCCAGTTCACGGGCTGCTTCTGCTCGCATGGCCGCTGAACGGCTGGCGGAACGGCTATCCATGCGCGCCTGCTGGAGCTGCTGCCAGGCCTGCCTGAACTCTGCCCCTGCCCGCAAGCGTCCGGAGGCTCCCAGATCAAGAGGCAGCCTAAAACCCAGTCCGTAGGCCTCGGACCAACGGCCCCGGCGCTCGAACTCTCCGATCAGTTCAACATCACCCAGCAGAGCTTCGACATTCCTGATACCGCCCCGCGAGGCCACTTCCCGGAGCCTCGCTTCCGCCACGGCCACCGGGAAGCTGTCACTGACGGCAGCCGCTGCTACCCGGTCCGCATCGATCATCCTGTTTGGTGGAGCAGGAAGACGCGACAGTGTCTGAAGGGCGGCTGCTTGCTGTCCGTCCAGGCCGAGGGCTGCGGTCAGGCGCTCGTAAGCCGGGCCTATCCGGCCTTGCGCACGCATGCGCTCGGCGGTCATCCGCGCTGCAAACTGGCGCTGCCTGTCCAGATCGACGCGTGCGATATTGCCCGCTTCGTAGATCGCCTGCGCGGCCAGGCGGGCCGCTTCACCAGCGCTTTCGGCCTGTTCGTACAGATCGAGCGCCTGGCGAGCCGCAACGTAATCCACATAGGCAATCCGCACATCCGCGGCCGCGTCAGCAAGCCGCCGCGCCGCATCGGCCTTCGCCGCGTCCATGCGCGCTTCGCCAGCTCTTGCCCGCTGAGGCCAGAACAGCAGCTCGAGGAGAGACACGCTCAACCCCACCTCCAGCTCGTTGCCGCGGGCCGCACGGACAACTTCGATGACCGGGTTCGGTGGCAACACCGCCGACAGGAATGCGGCTCTGGCTATGCCGAGTTCCTCAAGATCAGACTGGATGGCGGGGCTGTTGAGAAAGGCGATAGCCACCGCCTCATCCATACCCACCCGCGTTTCCAGAAAGCTGTCGACCGAGGCGGACAGCGCGGCTCTGCCTTCATCGGTCCTTGCCCAGCCCGGCGCGGCGCCTGTGCGCGCCTCCACCAGTGCCGAGACCTCTGCAAGGCTGGAGTCAGACGCGATGCTGGCGCATCCGGAAACGGCCAGCGCTATCGCCCCGGACGCCAACGCGCCTCTGATCCTCAGGAGTATCATTCGTATAACACCCGCGATGTGTTGTTGCTTGTCAACGAATACGCGACCGGCGGCACGATCCCTCATCTCCAGCGCTGGTACGGATTGAGTCTTGCACTGGGCGTCTCGTGAACGGGGAGATGGCGTATGAGTGTTCCGAACTGGTTCAATACACTGCTTTCAGGCGGCCATGGTCGTCTGGAAGACCGCGCCAACAACTTTACGGCCATTCGTATCGGTTTCGCATTTCTTGTGCTCGCCGGACACGCAATCATGCTGCCCATGGGGCTGCCTATCACCGGTGCAGCCGAGGTGCTGGTCGATAATGCGGTGCAGTTCGCGCTCGACGGGTTCTTCATTCTCTCCGGGTATATGATCGCTGCGAGCCTGATACGCTCTTCCGACATGACGGGCTACGCCCTGTCCCGGCTCTTGCGCATCTTCCCCGGACTGGCCGTTACGGTGCTGGTGTTGTGGCTGGTAGCTGGCCCTCTGCTCAGCAGCTACGTGCCCGCGGAATATTTCGCCCAGATGGAAACCTGGGCCTTTCCTATGCTCATCCTCGCTCAGATTGATCCGCATGCCGGACTCCCCGGCGTGTTTCCCGACCATCCGATGCCGGAGATGAACGGCCCGCTTTGGACAATCCGCTATGAATTGCTGGCTTACCTTGCCGCAGGCATTCTGGCGGCAGTGGGGCTGTTCCGCCGCCCATCCATCATTGTGGCGCTGTTTATGGGAACCGCTGCATTCTCGGTCGTTCACATGATACAGCCTTGGGACGGGATCGGCGCGGCAACGGTTGATGCGTCCGCGCGGTTCGGCGGTGCCTTCATGGCCGGGGCGGCGTTCTTCGCGTTGCGCGACCGGATTGCCCTGACCCCGCTCGGCTGCTTGCTGGTTGTCCTCTTCGCCTTTGCCCTCAAGGACACGCCTGCCGCCATGATCGCCGGTCAGCTGGCGATGGGATATGTCACGCTGTGGGCAGGCTTCCTGCGCATTCCAGGCCATATCGGCGTGGCCGTGCGTGAGGTCGAGGACGTATCCTACGGCGTCTACATCCTGCACTGGCCGATAGGCCAGATCGTGCTCGCACTCCATCCCGGGGCGGGAGCATTCACATTGCTTGTAGTGATGGTCCCGGCAGCATTGCTCGCAGGTTGGCTGATGCGTGTCTGGGTCGAAAAACCGGCGCTCGCCCTGAAACCACGCCTGCGCGCGTTGCTTAACCCAGGCAGGGTATTTTCCAGCGGCACCCCGGAGCGGATCGATACGGTGCGTCAGGGCGTCTGACGCGCCAACACCTGCCCACCGGCTGCACGATCAAACCGGAATGAGACGCAGCGGTCTCCTGGCTGTGTTGCCATCGACTGCTGAAGGGCATTCCCCGGCGGCCTGACTGCTCCGGAAAAGACCGGCCGCCGGGAAATCGCACTATCGCTACGGATTACCTGCGGCGAAGCGGGACTGCACAACGTTATGCAGCGGCGCGTAGACGGCAGCGGCATACCAGCCGAAAGCGATGCTCCATCCCAGCCCGATGAAGAAGCCTGGCCAGCTCATCCAGTCGAAACCGGGCAGCAGCAGCGGCAGCAGGGTCTCGTGGAACCCTCCACTATAGACGAACAAGCCAAAGACAATGCACAGCACATAGGTGATCACGAGAAATGCGCTGAGTGTCAGGCCAAGCGGAATAATGGCGAGTTTTCTGGCGGTAGGCATGGCGATACTCCGTGCCGGGCGGGATAGGGAAAGCCACGCATCGGCATGCCCCCGGCTCGATCATGCCCAAGATCAGAAGAGCTCATGACGTCTCCGTCAGCTTTGCCCGCTTCAGCAACAGTGAATTGCCGATTACCGAGAGCGAACTGGCGGTCATTGCGATGACGCCTATCATCGGATGGAGCAGGCCCAGCGCGGCGATCGGAATCGCGGCGACATTGTAGAACCAGGCCCAGAACAGATTCTCGACGATCTTGCGGAATGTGGCCTTAGACAGTCGTACCGCCTCAACCACGCCGGTCAGCCCGCCGCGCACCAGGGTCACGTCGGCGGCCTCGATGGCGACGTCCGCGCCGGCGCCAATGGCGATACCGACATTGGCCTGCTTCAGCGCCGGGGCGTCGTTGATGCCGTCGCCGACCATGGCGACATGGGGACCGTGAATCTCCTGCAGGCGGCGGATTTCGTCGGCCTTGCCTTCGGGCAGCACGCCGGCCAGCACTTCATCGATACCCACCGCGTCCGCCACGTGGCGGGCGGCGCGCGCATTGTCGCCGGTGATCATGACGGTATGAATGCCCAGTGCATGCAGGGCCGCTACAGCCGATATCGAGTCGTCCTTCAGCGTATCAGCCACGGCGACAATGCCCGCTGCGCGCTGGCCCGACGCGACCAGCACCGCACTCTTTCCCTGGTTCTCCAGGCCGGCGAGCGTGTCCTCCAGCGCCTGCGGGATCTCGATGCCGTTCTCGGCGAGATAGCGTGGATTGCCGACGCGGACGGTCTCGCCGTCCAGCTGCGCCTCAACCCCTTTCCCGGCATGGGCCTTGAAGCCGGACACCGGGGCCAGCGTCAGCCCACGTTGCTCCGCTGCGGTACGCATCGCCTCGGCAAGAGGGTGTTCCGACCCCGCCTCGACGCTGGCGGCGAGACGCAGGACCTCGTCTTCCGTCACGCCTTCGGCGGCAGCCACATCGGTAAGCGAGGGCCGGCCCATGGTGATAGTGCCCGTCTTGTCGAGCACGACGATCTTGATGTCCTTGAGCGTCTGGATAGCCTCGCCGGAGCGGATCAGAATGCCCCGCTCCGCACCGAGACCGGACCCCACCATCAGCGCCGTGGGTGTGGCCAGTCCCAGCGCGCACGGGCAGGCGATCACCAGCACCGCGATGGCGGCAAGGATCGCCGCCGGCAGCGGCGCGATGTCCGGGTTCACCCACATGAGGAAACCCGAGCCCCACTCCAGTACCGGACGCAATTGCTCTGCAAATCCCAGCCACGCAGCGAAGCTGGCAAAACTGATCACGATGACGGCAGGCACGAAGCGCGCCGTCAGCTTGTCGGCAAATTCCTGGATGGGAACCTTCGAACCCTGCGCCTCGTCGACAAGGCGTATCACCTGCGCCAGGAAGGTGTCGGCGCCAACGCGGGTAGCGCGCACTTTGAGCACGCCCTCCTTGTTGATCGTGGCGCCGAGAACCATGTCCCCTGGCCCCTTCTCGACCGGGTGGGGCTCGCCGGTGGCCAGCGACTCATCGACATGGCTGCCGCCCTCGAAAACTTCGCCATCGGTGGGGATTTTTGCACCCGGCCGCACCAGCATCACGTCGCCAGCGGCAAGCTCCGCCACCGCGATCTCTACCTCGCGGCCCTCGCGGATCACCGTCGCGGTCTTGGCACCGAGCGCCAGCAGCCGCTTGATGGCCTGACTGGCCCGGCCTTTGGCGCGGGTTTCCAGATAGCGGCCCAGCAGGTGGAAGGTCATGATGGTGGCGGCCATCTCGATGAAGCTGGTCATCGGCCAGATGAACCCGGCCAGCCCGATCAGATAGGGCGGCAGGCTGCCCATCGAGATCAGCACGTCCATATTGGCCGTGCGGTTGGTCAGCGAGCGCCAGGCCGATTTGTGCGTGGCCCAGCCGCCATACAGAAACACCACAGGGAAGGCCAGAACCGCCACGATGGCGAGATAGCCGGGGATTTCCTGCCAGAACATGTGCGGGATCATCAGCGCCATGATCAGCGTGGCCGGTATCGCGGCGATCCAGAGGCGTTTGACGGCTAGTGCCAGATAACGCTCTTCGGAATCCTGTGCTTCGCGGGCCGGCACTCCCCCAGCTTCCGAGGCATCGACGTCGTAACCGGCTTTTTCAACCGCTGCGCGGATCGCGGTTGCGTTCGTCAGACTGGGATCGAACCGCACATTGGCGCGGTGCGAAGCGATGCTGGTCTTGATGTCCGCAATGCCCGGCAAGCGGCGGATGGATTCCGACACGATACCCGCGCAATGATCACTCCCCATCCCGGGTATTATCAGCGTGGCTTGGGAACCGGCCTGGTCTCGAGACGGCGCTGCATTGTCGGACATGTCACTTGCCTCCACTCCGGCAAAACGACTCGCCGTCCTTGTTATACGCACGGGGACTTCCGCCCCCTCAAGCAGCCTTGGCTTTGACGTTACGGGGGGACCGCCACGCTTTACAAACAACGTTCGGCCAACCGGCATCTTTCTGCGGCATTCGGATGACCCAACCTGAACGGCGAGTATCGCCTGCAAGCTCATCAAGAACTTGTCGGTCGGCCAGGCCCCATTCCGCCTGCCGCGGTTGCACTCAACCTCGCAGCTAAGCGCGGGCGCTTCACAGCGCGCCTGATCACTCTGAAGAATTGCTCAAATCTGTGCCTTAGGCATCTGCGGAAGCACCAAGCCAGTAAAAGATGCCGCGCACCGTCTTTGACCGCCGCTTGCACCGTTCGCTCAAGCATTAATAGAGCAGGCGCCGAGCCGCTAACTGGTCCCGACAGTATACCCGAACTCAAGAGACTTCCTTCGAGGTAAGGCCTGCGGATAGCCCGGCTCGCCGAGCTACGCGATGGCTCCGCTCGCCGGGCTGGCGAGGCCGGTGCGCGGCGAACAACTGCTGCGCGGGAAGGAAGCCGAATATATCTACATTGCAAAGCAGGCAATAATTCTAAATTGGCTTCACACCCGGTGTAAGCGCAAAGTAGTAATCTTGCATCTGTGCCGCATAGAAATCTTGCACGCTAGCCTCCTCCCGCGCGGTCATTTGGAGGAGGCCCTAACGATGCTGGATGTGTTTGACGTGAGCCGGAAAGAACTGCAGCGCGCCGAAATCCTTGACGATGTGAAGGCCGGGCGCCTGAGCCTGAAAGAGTCGCCTCAATCAGCCGGATATACGCAAGCTTTTGGATGCATTTTGAGGGAATGATCGGTTAGCGGCGTAACACGGCGGCAACCCCGTTCGTTACCTCTGTGCCGTCATGCTCCTCTTATCCATCCTCATTGCCGCCCATATGCAGGCAGCTCCTTTGTCCACTCCAGCGGTGCAGGAGTTGATGGTGCAGCTGGACGCACACCCTGCCCTGCAGGCCTATACCGCTGAATCCCGCGCGGCAGAGGCCATGGCTGAGGGCGCGATGGGCCTGCCCAATCCCCGGATTGGCGCCGCGGTGGAAAACGTTCCGGTCAATGCGCCGCTGCGTTTCGACACTTCGGACATGAGTTCGCGTTCCGTGATGGTGTCGCAGGACATTCCGGGTCGGGGCCTTCGCGGTGCCAGGGCCGATGTTGAGCAGGCCGCCGCGCGGCTGGTCCTGGTCCGGCGAGAGGCCCTGCGGGCCCAATTGGCAGGAGAGCTTCTGTCTGCTCTGGCCGAATATGAGATGGCTGGGGCGCTGGAGGGTCTGCTGGACGCGCAACTCGCCCTTCTGGATGAGCGCGAGGCCTATCTCAGCGGCCGCATCGATGCCGGAGACGCGCTCTTTGCCGAACTGGCCGAGACCGACGGGGAGCGCGCGGCCATCGACCAGCGGCGTGCGGACGTAACCCGGCAAAGTACACAGGCCCTGAGCGTGCTGACCCGCCTGGTGGGAGAGGTGCGTACCCCTCCCCCCGTTTCACCCATTCCTCCCCCCGCTGCGGAAACCGGCGAGACCGTGTTCCACGCCGTGCGCGTGGCCCAGGCAGTCGTACAGGCTGCCGAGGCCGGCGTGTCGGTACGCGAGCGCGAATTCGACCCGATCTACAGCGTCAGCCTCAGCTATATGAACCGCGAAGGCGCCCCAGGCATGCGCGCAGATGACATGGTCAGCGCGCAGCTGATGGTATCGGTGCCGCTCTGGTCGCGCTGGAACCAGACCCCGCGGCTGGAGGCAGCCCGCATCAATACCGAAGCGTCCCGCCTGCGCCTCGCCGATGCGGCGCGTGTGTCTGCCGACGCGTTCCGCGCTGCCGCCGCCGATTACGCTGCCGCGACGCGGTCCATCGCGGCACTGGAAGCGCGCCACACGGCGCTGGACGCAGCCCTGGCCGCCGCCAGCAGGCGTTACGAGGCCGGGGATAGCAGCCTTCTGCCTCTCATAAATACACGTATCACCCAGACGGAGCTGCGCATCCGTCTTCTGGAACAGCGTCTGGCCGCAGACCGCGCGGCGGCACGCATGCATGGCCTTGTGGCAGGTGAATTATGAAATCGCTGATGGCCCTTTTCGTCCTGGTAGTGGCGGCTATCAGCCTGTCCGCCCCGCCGGCCGCTATCGCGCAGGAGCAGCATTATACCTGCCCGATGCACCCGCACTATATCGCGTCCGATCCCGGCACCTGCCCGATCTGTGGCATGGATCTGGTCCCCATGGAGACCGGCGAGGCGGACGCTGATATGGCGGCAGAGGGCCATGAACGCATGACGGTGCGGGTTCCGGCCGAAACCATCCAGACCATGGGGGTGCGCATTGCACCGGCTGAAGAGGCCCTGTTTGGCCGGCAGATGCGCAGTTTCGCCGCCGTGACGCCGGATGAAAGGGCCAGGCATGCCGTGTCCAGCCGGGTGGCAGGCTGGATAGAAACCCTCGATATCCGTGCCGTGGGCGATCCCGTGGCGCCGGGCGACCGGCTCTTTACCCTCTACAGCCCTGAACTGGTTTCCGCCCAGCAGG
>CAZCEG010000002.1:0-35178 GCA_964497275.1 uncultured Oceanicaulis sp. | reverse complement strand
CGTCTGGGAGACAGAGACGTAGACACCGGATTGAGCAATTTGATCGTCAGTAAAGGCTTCGATCGAGAGGGTTTCGCGCTCACTTTCGAGGGCGTCAAATTCCTCTCCCAGTTTGGCGAGAGCATCGTCATCAGTCTCGGTCTGAAAACGTGCTTCAAGAGATTCCAGCTGGGTGCTGATCTCCGCGTCACGTTTCGCGGCGGCCTCATCACGGAAGCGGTCTTCGGGATAGTGGCGCCCAAACTCGCGGATCTCGGAGTACACCAGGGTTATTACCGGCGTGACCCATTTCCAGCCTTCTTCAGCAATTTCGGCGGCATGCTCTTCGAGTTTGGTTTGTGCGAGTTCGGTCAACAGATCGGGATTGTCGCAATAGGACAGGCTTTCATCGAAAAGATCTTCCGTGAACGAACCTCCCGCTGATTCATAGGCTTCACGCCCGACGAATTTCACGAGCCTGTGGAACGGTGTGATTTCGTCTCGTACCAACTCGCGGCGAAGCTGATGAGGGGACCATTTGTAATATGCGTTGAGCATTTCATTGAGCACTACGAGCTGGCGCTCGGTGTTCTCGGTTGCCGTGAAAGCCTGCAGGATATCGATACCGAACCGGCCCTCTTCAAAAGCGTCCAGGATGCTTTGATGCAGAGTGGATAAGGAAAGACGCTGCCGCACCATGCGGGGGGTGACGTTCATTTCGATAGCAATAGCCTCAACGCTCAGGCCCTGATCGCGGAGCCTCTGGAAAGCGCGAAACTGCTCCACCGGGGAGAGATCCACGCGCTCCATGTTTTCGTCATAGGAAGCGGCGAGGTGTTCGGCCTGGGTGCCCTCACGCAAATTGACCGGAATGCCGGATTTGAGGGAGTCCGGCATGCGGCCTTCTTTGTCGAGCAGAAGCAGGGCGGCGCGGCGGCGGCCACCACCGACGAGGGCAACCTGTTTCTTGCTCTTTCGGTAGCCAAGCGGGGCTTGCAAGAGCCCTCTTTTCTCGATCGAGGCGGCAAGAGCTGCGACACTCTCCGGCGTGTAGGGCCGAGAGCGGATATTGGACTGGCACACGACAAGTTGCTTGAGCGGAACAAGGGTAACGGACATGGGCTATTCTCCTGTCATCAGATGCTGAAAAAGCATCTCTCGTCCATTATTTTTCTCTCTATCCCGCGATTGGGGAGAGGGGATCGCAACCAGGGGGCAGCCGGCCGAAGATCGCCGGGTTTTCTGCCATCCTTGAGTGGATACTGGACAGCCGTTTGAGCGAGAGCGACGGAATAAGCTCACGAATGAGTAAGCTGGCGGTCTGCTGGGCGTCCAGAGCAGCGTTGAGCTGATCGATGATCAGGCATTCTGAGAGACCGCCGGGCACGTCTGACGCGGCATTGATGATCGCCGCATCCCCGAGAATGCACATGCCCGTTTCAGTCAGGAATTTCTTGTCTGGATGAATGATCAGGTTTTCGGGGTCTACGGCGCGAAATCCGCCAACAAACGCTTTGCCGGAAAGGATGATGCGCGCACGCAATAGCGCGGCATAACTGCATATATGCCCAGATGGGCAATCCAGCTCATGGAGCGCCTGATTGGTTTCAGTCAGTTGCGCCGCGATGAAGAAGAGGGATCGGGACCAGGCCAAGATTGAGCGGAGCGCCTGGAGCTGGGGTAGGGTAGCAGGCAAACGCGTAAACCGCGGCGCACGGGTGGCCTCGGTGAGGATCGTATTGAGCCCGTCAACAAGACCATGAGCAGCCGTAATGGCGCCAGTGAGTGCGCGTAGTTGCAGGGCGGTCTGTATGGCAGGCGCTGTGAGCGTTCCGTCATCGCGAGACGGATCCTCCTGACACTCACACTGGGCGATTAGAAGGCCAATCACTATGTATTTGTAGAAATCGTGGCATCGAGCGCTAATGATTGAAGTTTAAGCGCGTTTATATGATGGTGCCAGGCAGCATGCAGTGTTTGAAAATGCTGATCGCGCAGATGTTTTGGTATCAGGAAGAATTTGGGCAGCATGGATTTAAACCAATCTGCATCTGAATATAATTGATATAACTGCTCATCAGACATGGGGATGTCCGTGAGGAGTTCGATATACCACCATGGCATTTGAAGGCCATTGGATATCGAAAACTGATGGTGTGCGGCAAGTTTCGTGTCGCCGGTTTTCAGCTTGCTCAGGGTCTTTTTGTCGAAGCCCAGCACCTCGTCATAGTTTTTACTAGGAACGTTCCTCCATTTCAGAAACTGATGGACGATCGTGATTTGCCGCATCTGGCGGTCGAGTCTTATGGCCGACAGAGATTCTCCTGAAACTTCAGACGTGTCGGCCACGATGAGATTTTGCATGATGTCCCCTCTGCGAATCCCTCTCAAAAACGCTAGCGACAGGGATTGATGCGGGCAAGCGCTTAGCTGTGCATTCGGTTGGGTGAAAGAAGGACTGATTTGACTGTTTGATAGTTTAGTACATTGTATGTCAGGCGATTGTTACAATATGGTTATACAAGCTGCAAGAAGTTATAATATGTACTCCACTTAATAAAGACCTGTAATTAGGCTGATCCGCCATCTGAAGCGCAATTGAACCAGCCCTTTACATGGCACGCTTCAATGATTAATGGAAAGGAGCGCATGTGCAGCCTCAAGATGTAAGGCAACAATGCTTGCGGAGGCGACAAAAATCAAAGCGACGGAACGTTAATCGCCCGGAATGGGGCGCAGAACCTCGAAAAATTAACGAAAGAAGCGCAATAACACTCAACCCGGTTAAGAAGCATTAAGCGCTGATTAGCGAAAGGTCGCCCGGCAGGCGACAGACATAAAACATACGCGCATTACATCGCCCAAATAGAGACTCATTAGTGATTGATCTGCTCTGACAGGAATGTGAATGAATAAGCTCAAGCCGTGCTTGGCTTTTTTCAGGAATCTTGACGGGGTGATCAATCATGTCAATCGGTCGTTTGGAGAACGATAAGAATTTCTCTTGCAACCTTGGGAAAATGGCCGTCATGGCCGGGTTGCTGGCGGTAGGTAGCTTTGTACTGGCAACGGCACCGGCGCTTGCGGGCGGGACAGACAGCACGTTCCAGGACTTCATCTTGATGATTACGGGCTGGCTGGAAGGCTCGCTTGGCAATCTGGTGGCGCTTATCGCGCTGATGGTCGCCGTCGTGATGTGCGTGGTGCGCTTCAACGTGATGATTATCCTCGGAAGTCTTGCCCTGGCCGGACTGGCTAGCTTCGGACCCGGCCTCGTGTCGGGAATGTTTTCGGCGGTCATCTGATCGAATAGCGCGCGGCGCTGCGATCTGACCGGGAGTGAAAGCCCATAACCGGATTGGATTGGTAGCGCTGCGCGCTCGGGACGGGGCGCGCCATGGCTGGCACCAGACTATACCAGATGCTCGACGAGCCGGATCGGTTCCTGATCTTCACGATAGATGAATTCCTGCTTCTGGCGGGGTGCCTGGTTATCGGGTTCGGATTTGGAATGCCAATCACAGGCATCGTGACGTTTGTGGTCAGCTGGAATGTCTGGAAGCGCGCCAAGCGCGGCCTGTCCATCCGAAATCTTATTGCATCGCTGTACTGGGTATTGCCGGCGCACATGGTGCGTCTTCGCCGCTCACCCGATTCAGTGATCAGGGAATGGGTAGGGTGATGAAACAGGAAGCGGCCGCCAAGAAACTCCGGTCGATGACCCGCCAGCTGGTAGTGTCCAGCGTATTGGTGGGCGCCCTTGCAGTAGGCAACGGGATGATGGCGCTGGCGCTGATGAATACGCGTCAGGATGTGATCCTGGTGCCGACGCTCACCTCTGACATGCACGTATCCAGTGGGACCGTTAGCCGTGAGTATCTAGAGCAGGTGACGCGTGATGTTGCGGGCCTGTTTCTTAATCGCCATCCGCGAAATCGCGCATATTTCGAGCGGGCCGTACTGCGGCTGGTTCATTCCTCGGTTTATGGCGATATGGAGCGCCGGCTCAATGAGGAGCGGGTGAATCGGATCGAGACAAATACGTCTACGGTCTTCCATCCGGTAGAGCTCTACACGGAAAGCTCCCAATCCTATTCGGAAATCCACGGCGTGCTCGAAACCTATGTCGGGGACGAGCGGATCTCACGTGAGAACGCTGTGTTCGCAGCGGAATGGCGGCTGGATGGTCTGTCCTTGCGCCTGATCGAATTTGCACGGATCGACGCACGGGATTCGCGGCTTAGCGAGTCGCGCAGTCGTCGCCGGATTGTAGAGGATGACGACCGATGAGCGAGCTTCAAACCTTCGATCTCGGACAGAAGCAGATCGAGCAGGAGATGCGCCAACTCGGTCATGAACTGTTTGGCCAGTCGTCGCCTGACTTCGCCATGCCGGCGATGAGCAATAAGGCAAAGCGGAACATATCGGTTCTTCGCGCCATGAAAGGCCGTGGCGACCATTTTCACCTGCGGGGCATGGATCGCTACGCCGGATCGCAGACACGGCTTCTGATCAGCATCAGCGGATCGGTGCGAGGCCGTAATGGCGACTTCGAAGTGACGTACGCCGCGCGTTGGGCGCTGGCGCCACGCGCCAAGATCATCGAGCTGGATTTTGAGATAAAGGAGAGCGCGCATGCTGCGGGTTGAGAACTTGGCATGGGCCCTGGTTGGCGCATGTATCGCCGCCGTCATCTTCACATTTTCGAGCTTGGCGGACGATCAGGTTCCAGATCACGGCCGGGAGTGGGGTCAAAGCCATTTTCGGCTGGCTGATGGAGAGCGGTTTCCCGCCACTCTGTCGACCAGCGAAGTGACGCGGATCAGTTTTGATGGTGATCGTGTTGCCGGGGTACGATCGGCCCAGAATGGCGAGGCCGGTGGCCCGGTCATCAACTGGGAGCGAGATGACGCGACAGGTGATCTTTATGGTGTCGTGTCCGGAGGCCGCCCTGGACAGGTTATCAGTACCTTCATCACGACCGAACGCGGTGCGACCTATCAAGCGCTCTTTACACTGGCGGATCAGCCAGCCGCGCAGATTTTCATTTCGGGTATCGGCTCTGAGGGTGGACAGGCTCCTGCGCGCGCTGGCCGCGCTCAGGTTCACGCACAGCGCATAGTCGAGTTTGCCGTATGGGCGGCAGGCCAGTCGCCGCAGGGGCGCCGCAGCCGGCCTGAAATCATTGCCGAAGGCGTGAGCCTCTCAATCATCGGTGATGTGGAGCGCGACGGTCTGATGGCGCGCTTTTTCGAGTTCTCGAACATCACTGCAGCCAATGTCGATATTCGACATGAGGCGTTTGCCGATGTGGCCGTTCTCGCGGTGGTCTCCAGCCTGGACGAGATACCGGCTGGTGGCCGCGCACGTGTCTTCACAGTGATGGAGGCCCGCTGATGGCTGACGAGAACACGCGAAGCCAGCACCGTCGCAAGCTGCTGGTCGGCTTGATAGTGATTGTTCTGGCGGCAGCCGGGATCTGGTTCGTCCTCTCGGGCAATAACTCCGATCCGGTTTCCCGCATGGAACGTGCGATGCCGCCGTCGAGTGCGCGCATGACGGATCTTGCTCGGCAACCCGTGGGAGAGCGCACGCATTTCGAGATCTATGAAAACCGACTTCGCCAGGTTGAAGAGCAGCTCGGATCGATACGCGTAGAGCGTGATGGTGTGGCGCGGGAGAATGAAGAGCTCCGGCGTGATCTGGAATCTCAGCGTCAGGCGAATGAGGAAATCCAGGAAGAAGCCAACGCGATCATCGAGCAGCTCGGCGCGGCGCTGGATGAAGCCAATGCGCGGTCAACTGCGAGTGCGACTTCGAGCCAGAGCTGGAGCACTGCGGGGCAGGGCTCCGAACCGGACCCCTTCCGTCAAAGGGGTGTTGTGGAGGCGGATTCTTCACGGGCAGGCGGAAGTTCGACAGCGGGACTTGAGACATCCGGCGGGCGGGCTTTGCATTCCGTTGTGTTTTCAACAGCGACACAAGGAGAGTCCGCCTCCCTTCAACGCGCCGTGATCCGCGACCCTAACAATTACGTGCCGCCCAATTCCTATGCGTCGGCGCGTGTACTGGTGGGTGTGGATGCGGCGACAGGGACCAGTTTCTCGTCAGATCCCAAGCCGGTGCTATTGCGAATAAGCGGGCAGGCACGCTCGGCCATTGAAGGCGGGCAGGTTTACGAGACTGATATCGAAGGCTGTCTCGTTAACGGGGCGGCTTACGGCGAATTGTCGTCTGAGCGCGTGTATGTGCGCCTGCAGCGCATGACCTGCCCGGTAAATGACGGGTCGGGCCGCGTGTCGGAGTCCAGCGTGGAAGGCTATGTCGTTTTTGCCGGCAAGGCCGGTGTACGCGGGCGCGTCATTAGCCGTGAGGGCGATCTGACTGAGCGCGCGCTTATCGCGGGCACGCTGCAGGGGCTTGGCAATGCGTTCAGCCGTGTTGGCCAACCAGGCACGCTGGGTGGGCTTACGGGGGCCGCTGAACTGCCAAGCGCCTCGGATATTGCCATCAGCTCGGCGGGGTCTGGCGTGTCGAGCGCAGCCAGCCAGCTCGCCCAGTATTACATCCAGAGGGCTGAACAATATCAGCCGGTTATTGAAATGCCGACGGGGATCGATGTCGAGATCGTGTTCCTTTCTGGCGTTGTGGTTCGCTAAAGGGAGCTAGAGGCATGAAGTCACCCAACAAGAAAATTCTGTACGCCGGTGCAGCGGTCCTGATCGCGGTTCTGGGGTCAACAGCGGCCGCTGCGCTCACTGTGGCCCATCTGTCCCGGTCGGACGGCAGGGCGGCTGAAATGACGATTTCCCAGGTGGAAGGGCTCCTTCCAGGGATTGCTGTCACCAGTGTCAATTGCGAGGCCGTGGCGGGTCTTTGCGAGGTGATCGCGGGCGAAAGGATCTTCTATGTAGATCCGCGCCGGGGGTATGCCTACACGGGCTCGATCTACGATCTCGAAGCGCGAGAGGATGTTACAGCACGGCGCCGGGAGGCGGTCGTGGGGTTTGCCAATCTTCTGGCCGGTGACGCTCAGGTGCGCAACGGCGGCCCGGATCGCGTAGCTGGCGGGCAGGGGGCTCAGCCTCCTGCGGTTCCGCCGGGGCGCGGCGGGGAGGCCATAGCCAGTGTCGAGGTGACGCTGCCGGTGGAGAATGCCGTGGTTCATAATGGCGGACAGGGCCTGCCCGTCCTGCACGTCTTCTCCGATCTGACATGTCCCTATTGCCAGCGCCTGCACAATGAACTGGTCCGCGCGACGGATTTTGAGGTTCGCGAATATTACGTGGACTGGCTTGGCCGGGGAGGGGGCGCACGCGCCGCTCTGGTTCTTTGCGCCGAGGACAGGTCTCAGGCTGCCGACGACATGTACGCCAGCGGTACGGTGTCTGTGTCTCGCGAGCAGGCTGAATGCGCTGCAGAATATGGCCCCGTGATCGCGGCCAACACCTCCTTCGCGTCGAGTTTTGGCATGCGCGGGACACCGACAATGGTGTTTGAGGACGGCCGGCGTCTGCCGGGCGGATATATGCCGCTCGAACAGATCACCGCTTTCATCAATAGCGAAAGCTAGGGGAGGGGGCGATGAAGCTTGGTCATGTATTGAGTGTCATTGTTGCAGCAGGTCTGGTGACAGGCTGCAGCACGTTTCGCGGCTCGTCCGTTTCGGGCGAATGGAGCTGCCGGGCGCTCGGCAACAGCACGTGCGCGGATATCGCGAGCAATGACATTGATGTTCACGAGGTCAGTGCGGGCAGGATCCATGTCGGGCCGCATGGGCCGCTGGTATCGAATGCGCCAGACCGGCCGACTTTCTATGGCCGCCAGATTTTGCGGGTGACGCTCGCCCCGTGGGTTGATGGCGACGGGCGGTATCATGCCGGCACGACGATTTTCGCGCCTTACGGCGACGAGCAGTGGGCGGCACCTGCCAGTGCGCGCGCTCCTGGCCGGGAGCGCTAGATGCTGGGCGCGGCGTTCGACAGACTCGACGGAGTGCTGGACCGTATTGGCGTAGGTCCGGCGCTCGATGCTGCCAGCGAGTACCTGCTGGGCGACCGTATTCCGTCTGATCGGGCCCGCTATCACGCACGTGCCAGCTCGATAGCGGGCTATCTGCCGTACCGCACTTATGACGAAGAGAACCGGATATTCGAGAACCTTCATTCGTTTGGCTGGGTGTTGGAAGTCTGGCCCCTGACGGGCGGGGACACCCAAACTGAATCCATTATCCAGGGCGTGCTCGAAGAGGCGATGCCCGATGAAGTGCATGTTCAGATTTCGTCTTACTCGTCGCCCTATGTCGGGACGATTCTCGAAAAATGGGCGGGCCCCCGTGTGAAGCGCGGCGGCGTGATGGAGACGATCGGCCGACAGCGCGCCGACTATTTCAAGGATATGATCTGGAAGAGCGGTTCTCGCAGCGGGCCATATCATGCCAGAGATTTTAGGGTGTTTGTTTCGGCTTCGATGCCGAAGACAAATGCGACACGTGCGATTGCGAGCCTGATTGAGCTGAGGGAGAGGGTCCAGAAGAGCTTCGACACGCTGGGTCATCCGGCGGAAAGCCTGAACGCGAGCGGTGTGATTTCGCTTGTTTCAGGGTGGCTGAATATGGGTCGCGACACGTGCAATCCGGAGGTTGAATACGACCCGCAAAGCTGGGTCTGCGACCAGATGGTACGCAGCGATAGCTCGATTGAAGTGTTCAAGCCCCGCCTGGAGCTGGAGAATACGGGCTACGGGGTGCATTCGTATCTGAAGGGGACGCTTCGTGCGCGCCAGCTGATGCAGTCGCGCAATGAGGTGCGGACCTTCTCGGTATCCCGCCTTCCGCACGAGTCCAGCCAGTCCATGATGGCCTCGCTTCTTGGCGACTGGTCGCAAGATACGATGCGGCTGTCCGGGTCGGTCTGGAAGACCTTGCAGATCACGTATCTTAGCCGGGAGAAAAGCCAGTCGAAGGCAGGCCTGAGTGCTGCGAAGGCAGGCAGGCAGTTCAGCTCGCCGGTGGCGAAGTTCTTTCCGGCCGTGCTTGAAAAGGCGCGCGAGTGGCAAGCTGCCAATACCGAGGTACAAGATGGCGCCCGGCTGGTGCGGTTCTGTTACCAGATCATGGTGCAATGCCCGCTCGGGGCAGGTGAGGAAGCCGAGCGCAATCTTCGCAATCTCTACCGGACGCGTGGGTGGGATCTGGAGCGTAATGATAGCGCCCACCTGATCTCGATGCTGACGCAGCTCCCGATGGGATATGGAGACAATTTCTCGACCGATCTGGAGAATATGCGCCTGCTGAGGACGGGTCTCACCCGCCACATGCCGGCGCTTGCGCCGCTGCAGGGGCAGCCGAAGAGTTTTGGCCATCCGCACATGATGCTTATGACCAGGCTTGGTCAGCCTCTGTTCTGGTCTCAGTTCCAGAATGAGGGCGAGGGCAACCATAATGTGGCCGTGACGGGCGAGTCCGGCTCGGGCAAATCGGTTTTCATGCAGTCGCTTTGCGCGGACGGGCTGGCGGCTGGCTATCATGCGATTGTGGTCGATGATGGCCGGTCTTTCGAGACGATGTGCCATTTGCTCGGTGGTGAGCATGTTGTCTTCCGGGCCGACAAAGCGATTTGCGTCAATCCGTTCTCACTCGTTAGCGAAAAAGCGCTGACCAGCCATGACGACCGGCTTCAGGCACTCGATTCCATTGTCCAGGTGATCGAGTTGATGGCTTTCGGAGAGGAAGGCGCTTCGAGAGATGAGCTGGGTGTAATCGACGAGGCAGTTGGCACGGTCTGGAAGAAGAAGGGCCGCAAGGGCTCAGTCGAAGATGTTCGCCAGTTTTTGCTGAAGATGAAAACACCAACGGCCGACCTCATTGCGCAGGGCATGAGTCCCTACGGTGTCGGCCGGTACAAGGAGTTCTTCAACGGACAAGCATCGCTGACCACACACAACCCGTTCACGGTGTACGAGCTTTCGGATCTGGAGAGCATGAAGGAGCTGCGCGGGGTTATCATCCTGTGCCTGCTCTTCCAGGTCGATCAGCGTATGAAGATTGGCGGGCGCGGCCAGCGCAAGATGGTGTTCATCGATGAGGCCTGGCAGATGCTGGGCGGCGGGCCTGCGGCCCGGTTTATCGAGGGCTTTGCCCGTCGTGCGCGCAAGGAAGGTGGTTCGCTCGTGACCGGCACGCAGTCGGTCAATGACTACTACGCGAATGATGGATCTCGCGCTGCGTTCGAGAATAGCGCCTGGCGGATCCTGCTGCGCATCAGTGAGGAAGAGGCGGAGGGCCTTCGCTCCTCCAAGCGTCTTTCGATGGACGACGCCACGCTCGGTACGATCAAGACACTCAAGATGAGCCGCGGCGAGTTCTCCGAAATGCTCATAACCGGACCAGGCACGAAGCTTGTGGCCCGGCTGACGCTCGATCCGTTCACAGCGAAAGCTTTCTCTTCCAGCCCTGCCGATTATGCGCGAATCCGCGCCGGCGTTGAGGCTGGCCGCGATCTGGCTGAGGTCGTGGCTGAGCTGGCGATGAAGGGATAGCCGATGGGCGCGATCTCCCTCTTGCGTCGGGTCGTGGTCCAGCTGGTGTGGGCCGTGGAATGTATCGCCCTGACTTATGGCGGACAGATTGTGCTGCTGCTGCTGGTAACGGGCGGCAATCTGGTACTCGCGTCTGGCCTCCTCGGAAGTTTCCTCACCCACTTCGCGCGCGCTGAAGAAGGCGCTCGTCTGGCGTTCCTTGGCGTGGCTGTGCCGGTCTGGTGCGTATGGCTGGGGATCGTTGTCGCACTGCGTTGGAAAGGAAGGCCGCAATGGCTGAATCAAGCATAGAAATCGGCCAAGAGGGCAGGGGCCTTCTGGCAGGGATTCGCCGGGCGTTCGGCGGGATAAACATCGGTGATCTGGCTCTGTGCGGAGCGATCATCATTTCAACCGGACTTAGTCTGCTGGCGCTCCATGAGAGCCGCCAGAAGCAGGACGAAATGGTGATGGTGTCCTATGAACAGCTGGCGTCCCTCTTCGCCAGTGAGATCGTGGAGCTGGTGCCGTCGAGTGAACTGGAAGGGATGACCGATCGCTATCTGGTGACGGCCCATATGCTCACCCAGGAGTTTTCGTCCCGGACCGGCACGGTCGTCATCGCTTCGGAAGCGGTCGTCGGCCGGGGTGATCGTATGACCGACATAACCGGCTGGGTGCATCGCGAGACAATGCGCGAGATCGGCGCTGCGAGGCAAAGGGCGGAATGATGACCCTGTCCTGGGCGATGATCGGCAGGTTAGGCGGCGTCGTCGCGATTGGCTGCGTGTTTGTCGTGATGCTGAACGTTCAGCCACGCTGGTATGCCGGCCTTAATCTGTCGGAGAGCTTGCCACATTGGGCATTCATCGTGGATCGGGGCGAGCTACCGGGGCGCGGTGAGCTGGCCGTGTTCCCCGCGCCGGAGACGGCGGCTTATCACGGTCTGTTTGTGAAGCGGATCGTGGGTGTGGCGGGCGATCGGATCGAGGTCGAGGGGCGGCGCGTCAGCGTCGCTGGAGACTGGTCCGGTGTCGCGCTCAACGAAAGCCGCGAGGGCAGGGGGCTTGAGCCGATAGCGCCTGGCATCATTCCCGAAGGTTATGTTTTCGCGGTCACGGACGCGCTGGACTCGTATGACAGCCGGTATGCCGAGATCGGATTGATCGCCGTGGAGACGATTGAAGGCCGCGCGATACCTGTTCTGTGAGGTGCAAATGGACATGCTGCTAGAACTGGCGGAGCAACCCCTGTGGATCGTTCTCGGGATACTCGCGGTGTTGATTGTGGTTGCCGCTCGGGCTGGCTGGCTTGGCCTGCGCGTGTCGACGTATGCCTACGAGCGCGTTGACATGTTTTTGAGCCCTGCCGAACGGCGGGCTTTTTTCTGGCTGACACGCCGCGTCGGCCGAAATGGGTTCGTCGCCCCCAAAGTGCGTGTCGCGGATCTGATCCGGATCAGGATGAGAGCAGGCAGTCAGAAAACCTGGTGGCGCGTATTCAGCCAGCTGGCACAGAAGCATGTCGATTTTGTGGTTCTTGATCAGCAGGGTGAAGCTGCTTTTGCGGTCGAAGTCGACGATAGCAGCCATGACCGTCCCGAACGGCGCGTGCGCGACGAGCTGATCAATGACGTATTCGGGCAGGCTCGCATCCCGCTTGTGCGGGTAAAGCCGAACCGGCTGCAAGAAAGTCGCTTGCTCGAACGCGCTATCGAGAACCTTGGCCAGCAGAAGAAGGTGGCGTGATGGGAGCCGGTCTAATGGGAGTGGTTTGTGCGTGGGCCTTGGCCGGTGTTGCGGTGAACGAGGACCATGGCGTGTACGGGGAGACCTGGGAGATCGTGGAGCCGGATCTGTTGGAGTGGATCGCGGAGCGGCTGGCCCGAATGGAGGCCGACGGCCGCATTGACGCATTTAACGAGCAGGCGGCCGAACGCGCGGAAGCGCGGGTTCGTCGTCCTCCGGCCGTGAGAGGAATCCTTCACGCGGAAGAGAGCGAAAGCTGGCTCTACGACCCGACGATCGTAGTGGAGGAAGACATCGTGAACCATGAAGGCGTTGCGTTTGCCCATGCCGGCCAGGAGGTCAATCCGCTCGATACGATAACGCTGACGCGCAGCTATGTGTTCATTGATGGTGATGAAGAAGACCAGGTTCGCTTCGGGCTGGAACGCTACCGCAATCGCGAGGGTCTGGTGTCGCTGATCCTCGTGAACGGAGAGCCTTTAGATCTCATGGAGCGCCATCAGAGGCGCTTCTTCTTCGATCAGGAGGGGGTGCTGACGAACCGGTTCGGAATTACGGCCGTGCCCGCCTCTATCGAACAGGAAGGCCGCCTGGTGAGGGTGCGCCAGTATGGGCGCGCTGAATGGCGGGTGATTGACGGAGGCATGCCATGACGAGGCGTTGGCTGGCTGTATTGATGACAAGCCTCGTGATCGGTTTGACCGGCGCAGGGGCCAGCCATGCACAAAGCCGGTGTGAGGGCGGCTTCGTCAATCCTATCGGGGATATCTGCTGGGACTGCATGTTTCCTCTCAGTGTCGGCGGGCTGCAGGTGTCGTTGAGCGGAAATGCGCCCGATACCGATAATCCGACTTTGCCGATCTGCCTGTGCTCGATGCCGACGCCGCCATTCGTGCGCATGGGGATAGCGGTAGGTTTCTGGGAGCCGATCCGGCTTCTCGATGTGTCCAAGCGGCCTTGGTGCTTTGTGAATCTGGGCGGGATCCGGCTGGATCCGGGCTTCGACATTGGAGACAAGGGCCGCACCTTCATCGATGGGCGGTGGTCTGGAGGTCAGTATCACGTCCATTACTATGTCTACCCGCTCTTCTACTGGCTGGAATTGCTGGCAGACGCGGCCTGCCTGGAGCGCGGGCAGTTTGATATCGCCTATATCTCAGAGCTGGATCCGCTCTGGCAGGATGACGAGCTGAGCTATCTCATCCACCCGGAAAGCATCCTGTTCGGCAATCTTCTGGCGCAGGCGGCGTGCGTGGCCGATTGTGCCACGGTCACGACTACGGGTCGCAACGTGCCCGGCATGTATTGGTGCGCCGGGTGCCATGGGTCGATCTACCCGATGAACGGCAATATCCAGAGGGATGCGACACGCGTGCAGGGTGCAGCCCTGGCGGCGGAACGTATGGTCTACAAGATGCATCGTCAGCTGCTGGCTTATCGGACGTCGGGGTCTGCTGCCCTGTGTCAACGACAGCTCGCTCCGATCTGGCCGCGCGAGCAATACCGGTTCCAGCTGGTCAATCCCAACCCTCATGTAAGCGGTCCGGGGACGTGTCCGCGTGTGGGGGTATCGACCGTCATCTATGAGTCCGGCCGGACTTGGCCGGCCACGGGTGAGGATGTTGGCTTCCTGCTTTGGAGGAAAAGAAATTGCTGTGCATTCTGACCATGGGATTGGCTCTGGCGCTGGCTGGAGATGAACCGGCAAGCCCGATTGATCTGGAGGCGGTGGAGCGTATGCGCTCCGGCCTAGAGGCGGCCCGGGATGCTCAGGGGGAGAGCGCCCTGGAATTTGCTGATCGGCTGATGTCATCAGCTGACCGGATCCGTGAGGCGCAAGACGGGGCATTCCCAGATAGCGTGGATCTGGCGCGGCAGGGTTCCGGAGCGGTCGGTGAGATGTTTGGTGGAGATCTCAATATCGAAGGTATGTTCGAGCCGGAAGTGCTAGAAGGTCCGGTCCTTTACGTGCTCGTGAGCCTCGGAATGCCAGATGAGGCGCTTCGCGGCCTGGTGCGGGAAGCCGATGAACTTAATGGCACGATTGTCATTCGGGGCTTCTATGGGGGCGACTGGCAGCAGACCCAGGCCCGGATTATGGATCTCTTTGAAGAGGACGAGACGGGCGGTCTGATGATCGATCCTCGACCGTTTCAGGCATTTGGCGTGTCGGCTGTTCCTGCCATCATTCGCGCAGAGCACGGCGTGGTGCCGTGCGGCGAGCTTGGTTGCACTCCCGAGATGCCGCCCCATGACATGGTTCGCGGGAATATCTCGATCCGCGCAGCACTGGAGATCATGGGATTCCCAATTTATAAATGATCTTATATTTATTCCTAAATATAGGAACAGCACCATATCCTTCCCACAAAATTTACACTTTCATACATAGGCCTATTCATGTGCGGCGATCATTGCTTAAGTCATAGTATTTCTCTGTTGGAGAGGTGTAGTGGTTCGGCCTAGTGTTGCTCCTCGTTTTCAGTTCATATAAGCGTTGAAGCCTGCGCAATCGCGAACCCAAATTCTGACGCACCGGGCAGGCCGCAATCGAACAGAGAATCCGGGGAATCACTGAGACGCGGTTTCGGTATGGTCTGCCGGCATATCCACGTCGTGCTTCAGCGTCAGGGCTCACGCAGCCCGCCCGGACGCCCTGACACGGGAATTTTCAACAACCCAACGGCCCAAAACGAATTCAAGTTCAATGGCTTGGATGACGAGGCTAGGTCAGAGGGAAACGCCAAAGCTCATTGAGGACAGCACCAGCACGATTCAGAATAAGTTCGTTCTCTGTAGCAGCGCAAAACTTATGTGCCCGGCCAGTAATGCCTGTTGGGCAGCGGGCGGGCGCCGAAGATCGCCTGACCGACGCGCACAACGGTTGCGCCTTCCTCGATGGCGATCTCGTAGTCGCCCGACATGCCCATGGAGAGGTCATCGAGCGCGACGCCATCGGGCGCGTCCTGGCGCAGCCGGTCGCGCAGATCGCGCATCAGCCGGAAGCAGGCACGCACGCGGACTGCATCGGCGGAGAACAGCGCGAGCGACATCAGCCCGCGGACCTTCAGCGCAGAGAAGACGGGCAGCGCGCGCAGGAAGGCGGGCGCGTCCTGCGGCGCGAGGCCGTATTTGGAGGCCTCGCCCGAGCTGTTGACTTGCACGAAAACGTCGAGCGAACGGCCCTCGATCTGCAGCCGCCGGTCGAGCGCTTCGGCTAGTTTGAGGCTGTCGAGCGCCTGGAACTCGGCGGCGAAGCGGGCGACGTACTTCGCCTTGTTGGTCTGCAAATGCCCGATCACGGACCAGGCGATGGGAAGATCGGCCATCGCCTCGGCCTTTTCACGCGCCTCCTGCACCTTGTTCTCTCCGAACTCGGAGAGCCCCGCCGCATGCGCCATGCGGATGCGGGCCTCCTCCACCGTCTTGGAGACCGGCAGCAGCTTAACCTCCGCCGGGTCGCGCCCGGCGCGCGCGCAGGCCGCCGCGATCCGCGCCCGCACGGCGGCGAGATTGCGCGCGATGTCCTCGGCGCTTCGCGCTGCGGGGAAGCCGCCATGGCTGACCGGCGTGCCGCTCATCGCCTCAGACTTCTAGCCCGCCGAGCAAAGCGGAGAGCACCGCCTGCGCCTTGCGATCGAGCTCCGGCTCCAGCGTCCATAGCTCATGTTCGCCGATGTCCCAGTAGAGGATCTGGTACACGGCCGAGCGTGTCGCGGGCGTGAAGGCGCCGAGATCCGCGAAACCGACATGACGGATGGCGACGGCGGATTTCATGCGGGACGGTCTTCTTGCGATGTTGGAACAATGCATCCGGCCTCGTAGCAGGCCGGAGCGGAAGGATCGGCGACAGTTTCCGGCGTGGTTGTTCGGTCTTCGCGCTCGACGATCAGCGCCATGATCTCTGCGCCGAGCCGCAGATCAGGGACGTGCCCGAAATGCTGCACGCGGCGCCGCCCCTGCCGGTCGATCAGCACGAGGGTGGGCGTGCCCTGCATGCCATAGGTGGCCATGGTGCGTGGCAGGCCGCGATCCTCGCCCGGTTCGTCGACCGCGATGGGAAAGCTGATTTGGTATTCGTGCAGGAAGGCTTCGAGTGCGACCGGCGTCTGGGCGTCGTGATGCTCGAACACGCTGTGCAGGCCGATCACCGCGACATCGTCTTCGCGGAAGGTCTCACGTACGCGCTTCGCCTGCGGCAGGCCGTGGCTGACGCAGCCCGGGCACAGCATTTGGAACGCCTCGATCAGAACGACCCGGCCCCGGACGGCTTCGAGGTCCAGTTGCTTGGTCACGTTCAACCACTCCCTGACGGTGAGTGGCGGCGCGGGAAGCAGGTGGGCGGTCATGTTCGTTCCGCTCCTGCATGGGCGGACCAGTAGTCATTGGCCGCCGCGATCGTCGCGAAGTTCACAGCGACCGCCTGCGAAATTGCAACCAGCGCCTTCACATCGGTTTCATAGTCAGCACGCAAACGCTCGCGAACGGCGTCGTCCGGCTGGGTCTTCTTCACCGCCATGCGGCTCAGCGTGATGGCGAGATCATAGCCATCTTCCGGCGTTTCGGTCACAAGGGTGGGCAACCAGTTGGTCATTGGCTTCTCTTAGCAGCTTGTGGAAAGAACCGGCGACGGGGTGGCCGCCGCCGGCGTTTCGTTATTGGTTGACCTTGCCTGGGAGGCTGAGATCGCCCGAGGCCACGTCGAATACGTCCGTCACGCAGAGCAGAGGGGCGTGGATGTTGGCATTCACCCTCAGCGCTGCCGTCACCCCGTCGTAACTGGCGGCCTCGACAGCGCCGATGTCAGCGAATGGCACGCGCACGCTGAGCGTGTCGCCTTCAAAGATCGGCGACCAGCCTGGGCTGTCGATCAGGATCGGCAGGCCAGGCCAGGTCAGCGGCAGCGCGGGAGTGGTGCCGTCAGGAATGTCGATCACCTTGAGCGCGCCTGGCCCGCAGGCATCATCCGGGCCCAGCACTACCCAGTGGCTGTGCCAGATCCCGCCGTCGTCGTCAGTTCGGCCGGTGTTGCCTTCATCAAACAACGGGGTGTCGTCGAAGTCGGGATGGATGGTGACGGCAAAGGCCAGGATGCCGGCACCGGCCTCAAAGCCGACGGTCGCCGGGTCTAGGCTGGTCGGCCAGACGTAGGAGAAGACAGGCGCGCCGGCCAGCGCGCCAACCGGGTCCGGCCCGGTCGCGCCCGGGGTGCCGGAGACTGACATGGTGAAGGTTGCGATCCGGCCCTCGGTGCTGATCGAGGCCGCGATTATGTCGAAATCAGCGATGGTTGCTGTCCCGACCGCCGCAGTGATGCCATGGTCGTGTCTGGCTTCGTCATGAGCAAACACTGTTGCTGGAAGTGCCGCGGCAATGGCTGCGGAAAGTAGAAGGGAAGACCGCATCATGCTGCTCCTTTCACGTCGGCAAGCGACGCTCCGAAATTGATGTGAAGCGGGGTGCCGGCGACCACGAGGGCAGGGACCGAGGCGACGCCTGCCCGTTCGGCTTCCGCAATGCGATTGCGGGCTTCCCCGAGATGGACGATCTCAAGGTCGTAGCGGGTGCGATCGACGATCTCGGCAATCTTATGCTCGGCAGCGACGCAGACGGGACATCCGGCATGGTAGAAGACAGCTTGTTGTGACATGGTTCAGGTGTTCCTTTCCTTATTTCCTATTGGGGAGTGGACAATCCGTGCGCCCTGCCCGTAGCCGCGAGCGGGGCGCACACTCATTCAGGCAGGTGGAGGAGCATGGAAACTGCGCATCGCCGCGCTATGCTCCGCGGCTCCCGCCGCTTCATGTTCGCCGCAATCGAGACGCAGTTGCGCGTCGCCAAAGGCGGCGTCCACGAATGCACAGTGATGCGGTCGGGCCGCATCGGCGTGGACGTTGGGTCTAAAATGTCGACAGGTCACGCAAAGCCGCTGGGGCTGAATGGCCCCGGTTTCCTGAAGGTGTCTGATCGCGATCGTCAGTCCACGCAGCAGCCCAGCCTGATCCCGTTCATTGCTTTGCGCGAAGGCATCAACCAGCTCCGCCGGAACGTCGTGGCGCACCGAAGCCAAGCTCCGCCCGTAGCGGGTCAAATGCGCGAGACGCGCGCGCGCATCATGCGGATCCGGCTTGCGCTCAACCAGGCCTTTTGTCTCGAGTGTGGCGATCGCATCGCTCGCGGTGGCTTGAGTGACGCCCAGAAACTGGCCCACGCGGCTGATTTGGGTCGGACCGTGATCCATCAGCACTCGGAGAACGCCGATCTGGGTCGGCGTTAGATCGACTGCCCGTCCCGACCGCCACTGACGGGAGCGGGCAAAGGCGGTGATCTGCAGGAGACCGCTGACAATCTGCGAGGGTGCTTGGCTTGTTCTCATGCTTTAAACATAGGACTCCTATACACGTATGTCCATCGAAATTCCCGCTGCCGGGAGTGACCAATGCTTGCAGTGTATACGCACCCCCGCCATCTGCCTGCAGAGACAGCGTCTTTCTCCCGGTACTGGCGATCGCGGCACCGACTGCAAGCGGCAAGCCCCGCCCGATCGAGCCACCTGTCAGCGTAAGCCAGTCATGGCGCGCAGCGCCGACCGCTCATCCGGCCGTAGCCGTCCGCCGCGCCGGTGGCCACGCCGTCGAACAGGCAAAGCACTAAACGCATCTGTGACCGGTCAAGCGCAGCGACAAGATGCATTTCGGATGTGTCCGGATTGGCAAAGCACACCTCTACGCCTCCCGCGGAGAGCCTTGCGATAAGTTCGTCAGCGCCGTTCATCCTGGCTCCGTTATAGTCGATCGACCAATGCCTCTGCGTTGATCCCCAACGTTGGACCCCCGAACTATACAAACCAACCGTTTGGTAGGCCCTGCGTCAAAAAATGCACACTAAATGCTGCTTTATTGGGGGGAGTGTCCCAGTTCCGTGATCCGGGCCCTGAGGTAGGTGAGACCGCTCGCTTGATTTCTCGCCCACTTTCCACTGTGGGTCGAGCGGTGCGATTTTATGTAGGTGCTGTCGATGGAGGACTATTTCGTGACCGACCCGCTCACCGCCAGAGCTTCGCTCAAACGGTGAGCACCGGGCTGGTGCCTCGGAACATACGACTCGATCGACGCCCACTGCGCATCGTTCAGCGAGAGAACATGCGCCACCCTTCATCCTCCAACAGCTTCACGCCATTGAAATCATGATTTGCAATAACACTTCAGTAGGTTGACCGGGTTTAAACCCTAACCAACACCCCGTGTCGTGCCCAGAAGCTTCGCCAGTGCGTCGCCGTTTTCCAGCAGGTCGGCCAGACTGGCCCCGTCAAGCACTTCGAGGAAACCGCCTAGCGCGTTGCCGAGCAGTCCGCGTAGTCGGCATGCCGCAGATATGGCGCACAGATTACTGGTGCCAAAACACTCCACGAGTTCGAAACCCTCTTCAGTGTGGCGCACGAGCTGGCCAATATTGATATCGTGTGGTTCGCGCGCGAGGCGGATACCGCCGGAGCGGCCCCGGATGGTTTCCAGATAGCCAGCCTGCCCGAGGTCCTTGACCACTTTCATCAGATGATTGCGGGAAATATCGTAAGCATCGGCGATTTCGCTGATTGTGCACAACCTGTCGCGGTTAATCCCGACATACATCAGAACCCTAAGGGAATAGTCGCTATAGAGGGTGAGATGCATGCTGGTTTCTCCGGCAACGAGCGTGATTGCTACTGGCTATCTGATTTGCCAGCCTGACTGTCAAACAGGATGCGGGAAAAAAGGGGCCGCGGTCGGCTCCGGGGGAGGCTGGAACCGCCGCGGCTTCAGTTGTGCCGCGCGCCGGTCCAGGGTCGCGCAGCGCCGGCTCCGGGCTGAAACCGGAGCCGGGGGGTCGGTTAAATGCCTGCCCGTGTCATCATGACAACGACGGCCATGCCCGCTGCGGCCAACGCCAGGGCAACCGGAACAAGCAGCATCTGTACGGTCGCCACGCGGCCCGAACATGGACCGGTCCATGTGCTGAGAGGCGCGTCCAGGAATTCGCCAAAAGTGTCTTTGGTTTGTTTCTCGCCGCCGGCGCGCCGTTTTGCAGCGTTCACCAGCGCAGCGGGAGCAGCGAAATACATGATCAGGTACACTAGGCAGACACCCAGCGCGAAAACCGTCAGGGCGCTTGCCTGGAAGGCCACCCAGAAGGCAGCCAGTATGGCAACATAGATTAGCGCCATGGCCTTGAAGACGGTCGGGTGCATTTCCGATCCGGGCACCAGCTCCCGTACCGGATCAGGTGAATCGGGTAGTGGGGTTACGCCGTTCGTGATCAGGCTTTCTGCGGTCACAAGGCGGTTCATGCAGGCCTCCATATAACATGTATGCTGTATGCATCTTTACGCCCAAAAAGATGTAAAGCAAATACTTCTTATGTGTGGCGCAACGCCGCAGTGCCCGTCTGGACAATCTGCCCGTGCGAGAAATAGCCGGCCGGATGGAATCTGGTTGAGTTCCTGGGCTACTGGCCTTGAGGCAGATCGGTAAGCCACTTGATTGGCGGCAACCGGTCGACCTGAGCTGGAGGCTATTGTCAGCTTCGAGAGCGCGCAGAACGGGATTCGACATGAGCTTGCAGACAGATATCGAACCAGCAAGGAAGTTAGCCAAAGCACCGCTAAAGGTCAGCTTTTTCGGTCGTCCATCCGACGTGTTTGGCAAGACGACGATTGTGGATATTCCTTCAGAAGGCCTGACGCTGGGAGCACTGCGCCAGCTACTGGAAGAGATACGTGGGCCGGAAGCGGCGGGCGCGCTGGGCTCTCATGTGCGTGCGATCGTGAATGACGAAATCACCGGCGCTGACCTGCATGTAAAGCCCGGTCAGGATATCGCGTTCATCTCGGCGGTATCGGGCGGCTGACATGCAATGTATCGCCCGTCTGACCGGCGACCGGCTGATTCCAGAGTGCGAAGCCGGACCGCTGATGGAGGCAGCCGCAGGCGCCGGAGGACTGGTCCTGTTTACCGGCATTGCCCGCCCGGTTGGCAAGGACGGCGCGCGGGTGGATCGGCTAGAGCTCGACATTCATCCGCGCCTGACCGAAAAATCGCTCAATGACATCGCCGGGGCGGCCTTGCGCCGCTTCGACATATCGCTGGCCGTGGCCATACATCGCTGGGGCGAGGTGCCGGCGGGTGAGGCGGTTGTACTGGCCGGTGCGGCTGCCCTGCACAGGCGGGAAGCCTTTCTCGCCGCGGATTTCATAATGGATCATCTCAAGACCGAGGCGGTTTTCTGGAAACGTGAAATCGGCCCATCCGGCACGCGCTGGGTGGAGCCGTCCGAACGTGACCTCGCCGACCTCGCCCGCTGGAAGGACTGACTTTTATGGCCGGAATAGACACTGCGCTGGAATTTCATCCGCTCAATATCGCGGTGATGACCATTTCCGATACGCGCGATTTTGACACCGATACGTCGGGAAAACTGCTGGCCGATCGGCTGCAGGCTGCAGGCCACAAGCTTGCCGGCCGGGTAATCGTCAAGGACGAGATTGCCGACATACGTCGCCAGATCGAAACCTGGATCAAGGATGAGGGTGTCGATGTGGTGCTGACCACGGGCGGTACCGGCTTTGCGCCGCGCGATGTGACGCCGGAAGCAGTCCGCCCGCTGCTCGACCGGGTGATGGACGGGTTTTCGGTCGTATTTCATCTGAAGAGTCTTGGCACGGTGGGGGTGTCCACCCTCCAGTCGCGGGCCCTGGCCGGACAGGCCGGTGACACCTTCATCTTCTGCGTGCCGGGCTCGACGGGCGCCTGCAAGGATGCGTGGGATCTGGTGCTGGCCGAGGAACTCGACAGCCGGTTCCGCCCGTGCTCGCTGGTCGGCCAGATACCGCGATACCGGGGGATTTGCCCATGACCACGCCCGGCAAACCACAGAACCTCACCCATCTTGACCCCGAGGGCCGCGCCCGCATGGTCGATGTCTCGGCCAAGCCCGATACGCTGCGCACGGCCGTCGCGGAAGGCTGGTTGGAATGTGATGCCGGCACGCTGGCTATGGTGGTTGAAGGACGCGCGCCCAAAGGCGCCGTCATCACGACGGCGGAGCTTGCCGGCATCATGGCATCAAAGCGTACCGCCGATCTCATTCCGCTTTGCCACCCGCTGCCGCTCGCCAAGGCGTCGGTGGTGATCACGCCCGATCCTGACCGGCCCGGCTTTCATATCCGCGCCGAGACACGCACGACCGGCCCGACCGGGGTGGAGATGGAAGCGCTGACCGCAGCCAGCGTGGCCGCGCTGACGCTCTACGACATGCTGAAAGCGGCCGACCGGGGCATGCGTGTGACCGGTCTGCGCCTGCTGGAGAAGACGGGCGGCCGCTCCGGCGACTGGCGGGCGGAGGCCCCGGAATGATCGCATGTGAGGACGCCTGGGCGCGCTTGCGCGAAGCGGCAGAACCACTCGGCAGCGAACGGGTGAGTATCGAGGAGGCAGCTGGGCGTATTCTGGCCGAACCGGTGATGGCCGGGTTCGACGCCCCGTCCGCGCCCGTATCGGCGATGGACGGATATGCGGTGCGCGAGGTCGATCTGGCGGCAGCGGGCGCGGCGCTTCCGGTGGCGGGTGCGTCCTTTGCCGGTCAGCCGTTCGCAGGCGAGGTGCCGCCCGGTCAGTGCGTGCGGATTTTCACCGGCGCCATGGTGCCGCCGGGGCTCGACCGTGTGGTGATACAGGAAGAGGTGGAGGCGGGAGACGGAACGGCCTTTTTCCGCGACGTGCCGCGTGGCGGGCGCAATATCCGAGCGGCGGGGTCGGACTTTCGGAGGGGCGAAACCCTGCTTGTCTCTGGCGCGCCCCTGACACCGCCTGCCCTGATCGCTGCGGCTGGCGCAGACCTTGGCACGCTTTCCGTCTGGCGCCCCCCTTCCGTGGTGGTGCTGGCAACAGGTGACGAGCTGGCCGCGCCCGGAACTGCCCGCGAGCGCCCGGGCGCGGTGCCGGACAGTGTGAGCATTGCCGTGGCCAGCATGGCGGAGGACTGGGGTGCCAGAGTGCTGCGGCGCGAGCGCCTGCCCGATGATCCCGATACGCTGACGAAGGCCGGTGCCCGTGCGCTGGCCGATGCTGATGTAACAGTTGTTACCGGGGGGGCGTCAGTGGGTGAGCGCGACTATGCGCGCACCATGTTCGGCGATGGCCTTGAGAGCGTCTTTGCCAAGGTGGCCATGAAGCCCGGCAAGCCAGTCTGGGTGGCTCGCAAAGGGGGGCGCTGGATCGTCGGACTGCCTGGTAATCCCGGTTCGGCGCTGGTGACGGCCCGGCTTTTCTTGATGCCGTTGCTCGCCGCGCTGGGGGGTAGGCGCTTCGACTCGGCCCTCGGCTGGCGGACAGAAACTGCGGCAGATCCGCTTGCGGCCAACGGCTCCCGGGAGACCTTCATGCGCGCGCGCCGCGGAGCGGAAGGCGTACATATTGCTACCAATCAGGAATCAGGGGCGCAGGCCGTGCTCGGTCAATCCGATCTTCTCCTTCGGCGCGCGTCCGACGCGCCCGCTACGCCGGCAGGCAGCACGGTGGATGTTCTGTCTCTGGCTTGATCGAGGTCAGGTCACGCGTTGACCTGAAGGCGCCCTGCGGCGCGGCACTGTGCGGCACTTCATGCCGCACCGAATCGCCGAGCATGTCTCTCCCGATTTGTTCAGGAGAGTTATCCATGCCGTTCGACACACCGCTTTCCGGCGAGATTTGGCGCGCCAAGTATCGCTTTGCTGACCCGTCAGGCGCGGGCGATGAAAGCGTGGAGGATACCTGGCGGCGCGTGGCCGGAGCCATTGCGAAGGCGGAAAGCCCTAAGCTTCGCAGGCAATGGGAGCAGCACTTCTATGAGGCGCTGGAGGATTTCCGCTTCATCCCCGCCGGGCGGATACTCGCGGGGGCCGGCACGGCCCGAAGCGTGACCTTGTTCAACTGCTTCGTGATGGGCGAAATCCCCGACAGTCTCGACGGCATATTCGAGCACCTGCGCGAGGCGGCGATCACCATGCAGCAGGGCGGCGGGGTTGGCATGGATTTCTCCACCATCCGCCCGTCCGGCGCGCCGGTGCGCGGCGTGGGCGCGAACGCATCCGGTCCGCTGAGCTTTATGGACACGTGGGATGCGATGTGCCGCACCATCATGTCCGCCGGTCAGCGCAGGGGCGCGATGATGGGATGTCTGCGCATAGATCACCCGGATATCGAAGCCTTCATCGACGCCAAGCGCGATCCTGTGCGCCTGCGCAATTTCAACCTCTCCGTACTGGTCACCGATGCCTTCATGGAGGCGCTGGCCGAAGACGCAGACTGGCCGCTGGTGTTTGCGGGCGAGACCGTGCGCACGGTGCGGGCCGGTAATCTGTGGAACCGGCTCATGCAGGCGACTTACGATGCGGCTGAGCCGGGTGTCATTTTCATCGACCGGGTCAATGCGTTGAATAATCTGGCCCATTGCGAGACCATTTCCGCGTCCAATCCGTGCGGTGAACAGATGCTGCCGCCCTACGGGGCGTGCCTGCTAGGCTCGATCAATCTGTCGCGCATGGTGCAGCGGCCCTTTGAAAGCGATGCGCGGCTGGACCTCGATGGCCTCGGCGCGCTGACCGCCGTGGCGGTGCGCTTCCTCGACAATGTGATCGATGTATCGCGCTATCCGCTGGAGGCGCAGGCCCGGGAGGCCCGCGACAAGCGCAGGCTCGGCCTTGGTGTTACGGGTCTGGCCGATGCGCTGATCGCCTGCGGCGTCACCTACGGATCGGATGAAGCAGTAGAGCTTACCCGGCTGTGGCTCGGGACGATCAAGACCGAAGCTTATCGCGCGTCTGCGTTGCTGGCGGGCGAAAAGGGCGCTTTTCCACGCTGGGACCGGATCATGCTGGAGCGCCCTAATCTTGCAAGCCTGCCGGAGGATATACGCGCCCTCATCAGTGAGCACGGGCTGCGCAATGGCTGCCTGACCTCGATCGCGCCTACCGGCACGACGTCGCTTATTGCGGGCAATTGCTCGAGTGGTATCGAACCGGTCTTCGCCTTCTCCTACACGCGCAAGATCAAGGAGGCGGACGGGTCCACCCGCGAAGAAGCGGTGGAGGACTATGCCCTTGTCCGCTGGCGGCAGATGCGCGGCGATACGGAGCTAAGTCAGGCGTTTGTCAGCGCGCAGACGCTCCAGCCTTCAGATCATCTACGCATGCAGGCCGCAGCACAGTCTGTCATCGACAGCTCCATCTCCAAAACGGTCAACTGCCCGGAAGACATCAGCTTTACGGCCTTCAAGGACGTTTATCTGGAAGGCTATAGGCTCGGCTGTAAGGGCCTGACCACCTACCGTCCGAACGCCGTAACTGGTTCGGTGCTCAGCACGACGCCGCAGAACAAGCCGGAGGCCGCGCCAGCGGGTGATGGCCCGGCTTTGCTGGCCCGTCCGCAAAAACTCGCTGGCGCGACCTACAAGATACGCTGGCCGCTTAGCGATCACGCCACCTACGTCACCATCAATGATCTCGATGACGGAGGAGGGGATGGTACCCGTCCCTTCGAGATATTCGTGAACTCGAAAAATCCCGAGCACCATGCCTGGACCGTCGCTCTGACGCGCATGATCTCGGCCGTGTTCCGTCGCGGCGGCGATGTCGGCTTTGTTGCCGAGGAACTCAAGGCGGTCTTCGATCCGGCTGGCGGTGCGTGGATGGAAGGCCGTTATGTACCCTCCATCCCGGCGGCCATTGGCAGCGTGATAGAAACGCATCTGGGCAACGTGGCATTACCCACGCGCGCCGGTGCGGACCCGGCGGCTGCGGTTCCTGCGCCGGACAGCGCGGCCCGTCCGCAGATATGCCCGAAATGCCTCGGCACCAGCCTGGTACGCAAGGAAGGGTGTGATACCTGCCTTGATTGCGGACATTCCAAATGTGGCTAGGCCGGACTCTGCCGCATCCCGCCCGGCTGCTTGGCCTCCCCGCAAGCGCACTGATGAGTGCGGCCTACCACCGGGCGGCGCAAGCCCGGCCTGAGGCTGCCAGACGCTTCAAGGGGCTGGAGGGGCGTCAATGCCTGATCGCGCCGGAAGGATTGCCGGCTGCCTTCTGCATCACGCTCGGCCCGCCCTGGCACATACGGGTGACGGCCCCCTCTGAAAGTGCTGACGCGGCAATACGCGGCCCACTGCGGCAATTGCTGCGCCTGATGGATGGGTCGGAGGATGCCGATGCCGCCTTTTTTGCCCGCTCGGTCCAGGTAGAGGGCAACCTGGCGGTAGCGACGGCACTGCGCCACGCGCTGGAGGATGCCGAGCTGGATCTGTGGCGGTTCGCCGTGGCGTTCGCTCATGTCCGGAAGCAGCAGGGTTGAAGGAGGCGGCGATGGAGCTTGTATGCCCGGCCGGAACCGCATCAATGATGCGTGCAGCTGTGGAGGCTGGTGCCGACAGCATTTATTGCGGCATGGCGGATGAGACGAATGCGCGCAATTTTCCCGGCCTGAACTTTACCCCTGAAGAGCTGGCCGATGCCGTGCGCTGGTGCAGGGCGCGCGGCGTGAACGTGCTGTTTGCAGCCAACACCTTTGCACCGGCGGGGCGGGTCGTTAGCTGGCAACGCTCGGTGGATGCCGCGGTGAAGGCAGGCGTGAATGCCGTCATTGCGGCCGATATTGCCGTGCTGGCCCATATGCGTGATGCGCACCCCAATACGCGGTTACATCTGTCTGTGCAGGCGGGGGCGGCGACCCCTGAAGCGATCGGCTTTTATGCGCGTGAATACGGTGTGAAGCGCGTCGTGCTGCCGCGCGTGCTGAACCTCACCGAAATCGCAGAGCTGATGAGAGGCGTGGCGGTGGAAACCGAGGCCTTTGCCTATGGCGGGCTGTGCGTGATGGCAGAGGGGCGGTGTGCGCTGTCGTCCTATGTGGCCGGGCGTTCGCCCAATCAGGGCGGAGTATGCTCGCCGCCCGATGCCGTGGAGTACCGGGAATCGGCCGGCCATCTCGCCGCACGGCTCGACGGGTTGATGATCGACCGTTACGCGGCGGGCGAGCCGGCCGGTTACCCCACCCTGTGCAAGGGATGTTTCAGGGCGGAAGGGCGCGACAGCCATCTGTTCGAGGATCCGGTCAGCCTCAACGCGCTCTCGCTCATCGATAGCCTGCGCGCCTGCGGTGTGACCGCGCTGAAGCTGGAGGGCCGTCAGCGGGGCAAGGCCTATGTGGCGCGGATTACCGCCGCGTTCAGGGCTGCACTGGACGGCGCTGTGGCCGGGCCGGACCTGTTGTCGAGCCTTGCCGAGGGCGGACGCGAGACGTCTGGCGCCTACAAGCGGGGTTGGCGGTAATGGAACTGGCACTGGGACCGCTCCTGTTCAACTGGCCCGCGGATCAGACGGCGGATTTCTACGCCCGCATCGCTGACGAAGCGCCGGTGGACCGGGTCTATATAGGCGAGGTCGTATGCGGGAAGCGCGAGCCTGCCCGAGCAGGCGCGCTGGCCGGTGCCGCCGAACGGCTGGAACGGGCCGGCAAGCAGGTCGTCTGGTCAGGCCTTGCCATGCCCGCCACACGCCGCGAACGGGCCGCGACGAGGGACCTGGCCGGTGCATCTGGCGGGCTGGTGGAGATCAACGACACCACCGGTCTTGCAGGGCTGGACGGCGCGCCATTCGTAGCGGGTCCATTGCTGAACATCTATAATGAGAGCGCCGCCTGCGAACTGATGCGCCTTGGCTGTGTGCGGGTTTGCGCCAATGTGGAGTTGTCACTCGAGGCTATCGGGCGCATCGCGGCGGCCTGTCCGGGCCTAGAGATGGAGCTGTTCGCGTTCGGGCGCCTGCCGCTCGCCATGGCGGCGCGTTGTCACCACGCGCACTGGTATGGTCTGACCAAGGATTCCTGCCGCTTCGTATGCGAGCACGACCTGGAAGGCATGGCGGTCAGCACGCTGGAGGATGAGCCCTTCCTGGCGGTGAACGGGGTTCAGACCCTCTCCAATGCCCTGCAGACGCTCGATTTGCCTGTAGCGGCCTTGCAGGCACAAGGAGTAACGGCGCTCCGGCTGTCACCGCATCTCGGCGACATGGTGCGCGTTGCTCGGCTTTACGAGGCCTATATTGGCGGGCGGATGGATCCTTCAGAATTGCGCGCCGAGCTGATGGCGATGAATTTATGTGGGCCACTCGTCAGCGGTTATCTGCATGCCAGGGCGGGCCGTCATCGCGCGGGGGCGGCGTAGCATGGATGAGGGGCTAAAGGCGTTCCGCAAACATATTGATGAGGTGGACAGACAAGTCGTTTGCCTGCTCGCCCGGCGGCAGCTTCTGTGCGATGCGGCTGCACAACTGAAACCAGCTGGGCACGATCCGCGGGACACGGAGCGTGAGGTGCAGATACTGGCGCGTATCGATGCGCGCGCAGCAGCGTCAGGACTTGATCCGGAGCTGGCGCGTGCCGTCTGGAATATAATTCTGGCGGCATCCGTAGCCCGCCAGCGGCGGTTGTTGAGTTGCGATTGTAATACAGCCAGCCTGACATGACCGGCTGGCAAGGAGTTGAAGTGATGCCCAGAGGACTGTCTGCGATACCATTCCTTTCCATGGGCTTTCGCCCGTTTTTTTTCGCGGCGGCGGCTCTGGCGCTGATGATCATGCCGGTATGGCTATGGGCCTGGGCCCACGCCCCGCTTTACACGCCCCGGCTGTCCGCGCCGCAATGGCATGCCAGTGTGATGGTGTTTGGCTATGGCGGGGCGGTTCTGACCGGCTTTGTCCTGACCGCTGTAGCCAACTGGACCGCCCGCCCACCGGTGGCCGGTCCATGGTTGCTGGTATTGCTTGCCTTGTGGCTGTGCGCGCTGGCTGCTCCCTTTATCGCCGGAATCGCAGGTGAGATGGTGGCGCTTGCTGGCTCCGCTTTCGCCGTGCTTCTCGCCGGGCTGGTTTGGCGTGAAGTGATCGCCGCAGGCAACCGGCGGAACTATAAGGTGGCTGCTGTCATTTCCGTTTTTGCAATTGCCGGTCTTCTCTTCGCGTGGCCGGGAGGCGGTGCAGGTTTGCAGGACATCGCCATCAGGCTGGGCCTGGCGGTTCTGGCAGTGTTGCTGACGCTAGTGGGAGGGCGCATCACACCGGCCTTCACCCGCAACTGGCTTAAGGCGCGCGGCGAGGAGGGGCCTGGATCGGAAACCCGTCTGGACATGGCCGGACTGGTGCTGACGCCCGTAGCTGCCGCCTTGTGGGTGGCTCTGCCGTATGAGCATCTGACAGGTGTA
Source organism: uncultured Oceanicaulis sp. (assembly GCA_964497275.1). Classification (GTDB taxonomy): domain Bacteria; phylum Pseudomonadota; class Alphaproteobacteria; order Caulobacterales; family Maricaulaceae; genus Glycocaulis. Next base: position 5,665 of record CAZCEG010000002.1, on the reverse strand, counting down.
ATGCTGGTACTCGCCGGACTTGTTGCCGGAGCGCGGCTTGTCCGCTGGAAGGCACTTTCGGTGACTGCAGAACCGCTGCTGCTCACCCTGCATGCCGGTTACGCGTGGACGGCGATTGCCTTGGTATTGCTCGGACTGCACGCTCTGGCACCGGCATGGGTGCCGCGCGATGCCGGGCTGCACGCGCTCGGCGGGGGAGCCATCGGGGTAATGACGCTGTCTGTCATGACGCGCGCCACGCTTGGCCATACCGGACGGGCTTTGAAGGCAGGAGTGGCGGTGAGCGCGATGCTTCTCGCTATCAATATGTCCGCGCTGTTGCGTGTCGTCTCACCATGGCTTGAGGGACTTTATGGCTACGGACTAATGGTTTCCGGTGCGCTCTGGACTATCGCCTTTGCGATATTTCTCGCGCTTTATGCCAAACCGTTTTTCCGCCCGCGCCTGACATAACGCGCGCACGCTGTTGACCTGCGTCAATCGTGGCCTGTGTGCCCGTCAAAGCGGGGAGCGGCCAATCCACCTAATGTCGGCTCATCGCTCCGAGCTGTCCTGCCTAACGCCATCAAGGCCATGGCATGCCAGCCGGGTCCAGAAGTGACAGGACCAAAGGGCGGCCCGGGAAACCGGCCCGCCTCCCGTGCTTGGAAAGGAGCCGTGCGATGACTGCCCCGCTCCGTCCCTTAACGGACGGATATGAGCGCCGCTTCCGCTATCTGCGGCTGTCGGTGACGGAGGTGTGCAATTTCCGTTGCACGTATTGTCTCCCGGACGGATACCGCAAGACGGGCCCCCTGCACTTTCTGGAGCCGGACGAGATCGGTCGTCTGGTGGCCGCGTTTGCTCCGATGGGGCTGGCCAAGGTGCGCCTGACCGGAGGCGAGCCGAGCGTCCGCAAGGATCTGGCCGAGATTATCGCGCGGGCTGCCACGACACCGGGCATCGCGAAGACCTGTATGACGACCAATGGCTGGAATCTTGCCCGCAAGCTGGATGAATGGACCGGTGCCGGCCTCACCCATCTCAATGTCAGTATCGATTCGCTCGACCGGGCAGGGTTTGAGGCCATCACGGGCCATGACCGGCTTCACGCCGTGCTGGACGGCGTGGATGCAGCACTGGCCTCTTCGCTGAAGTCTGTGAAGGTCAACGCGGTCCTGCTACGCGAAACGGCGGAGGTTGGATTTGCGCAGTGGACGGAGTTCGTGCGCGAACGGCCCGTTTCCGTCCGCTTCATTGAGTTGATGCGCACCGGGGACAACAAAGCTTTCTTCGAGGCCCACCACGCCAGCGGCAATACGGTACGTGACTGGTTGACCGCCCATGGCTGGCTACCCGCAGAGCGAGGCGCAGATGACGGCCCGGCCGTCGAGTATGTCCATCCTGATCATGCCGGGCGGATCGGTCTCATTGCGCCTTATGCGCCAGGTTTCTGCGATAGCTGCAACCGGCTGCGCGTTACCGCGCGGGGGCGTATGCGGCTATGCCTTTTTGGCGATGGCGGCGTTGATCTGCGTCCCCTGTTGCAGAGCGATGACGACCGCGGCGAACTCCAGATCCGGATCCGCGAAGCCCTTACCGGCAAAACGCGTACGCACGGCCTGCACCAGGATGACCCCGGCGCGACCCGCAATTTGTCGCTGGTTGGAGGGTAACGCCTAAACGGCCTCGCTGCTGGGGCAGCTCATGGTGGAAGACGGCCAGGATTCCTTTACGGCCTTGCCCGCAACAGAGCCTGACGAAAGGGAATGATTGTCGATCAGCGGATGCGGACGGGCCAGCCGCCGCAGCTTCTCGACATTGCCCAGCCGCACACGGTTGCCATCAACCTCCACGCCATACTCGTCCAGCTTGGCGAAGGCCCGCGAGAGATTCTCCGGGGTCATGCCAAGCAATGATGCCAGAACGCGCTTCTCATGCGGCAAAACGAGGTCTGTTTGCCCATTGTTGCGGGCGTGGAGGGTAACGAGATAGTTCGCAAGCCGCTCAAGTGCCCCGCGCAGTTTCTGGTTCTTCACCGAGCGGACAAGGCCGCGATAGCAGCCTGCAAGCTCTTGCGAAACGGCGAAGCTGAAATCGGAGTCCTGCTTCATGGCGCGGCGCAGCGACTCGCCGGAAATCATCAGCAATTCGGAACGCTCCAGAGTCATTGCGCTCATAAGGGCCGGTGCATCAAGCACAACAGCAGCAAGGATGAAGGTCGAGACAGGCCGAAGCACGGCCAGCGTCGTTTCCTTGTCCTTCCACGATCCGCGCAGCTCCACCTGTCCAGCCAGCAGGACATAGAGGAAATCCACCCGGTCACCTTCCATCAGCAAGGTGGTGCCGGCCGGGAAGCGCTGCAGGAAGGCGCCACCGGTCGCGTCCCGGAACGTATCCGGGCTTGTGTCAGCGAAAAGGGCGAGCTCGCGGATCCGGTCGAGGTCTTGCTGGCGGATACTCATGGACGAGGGATTCCTTCAATACCTGGACCGGCGGTTCTTTGCTTGATCTACGTCAAGCTGGTGCGGTGATAATGGCATATTACCCCTGACCGCCGTCAAGGCACCGGACAACGAAACCAGTCCGTCAACATGACCTGATCAGGTGTAGCGAAGATCGTTTTCAAATTTCCCATCCATCTAAACCAGCATCACTCAATTGTTTGATAAAAATCAAGGCAGATTGAGTGCTGCTGCCTGATGCCGGTGAACGACGCACGCCCCGCTGGGGGGCTGAAACGGGTCTATCCGCGTCGCCGGGCAAGACATGAACACCGCCACCCAACCCGCGCGCGGAGCCTCCGCGGCCCTCTGGATCAGCACTATCGGATTTACCGGCGCGTTTGCGGTTTGGACCATATTCTCGATCATTGGCGTTGAAATCCAACGTGATCTGGGGCTGAACGAAACCCAGTTCGGCCTTCTCATAGGCACGCCAATCTTGACCGGGTCGCTGATCCGTCTGGTGCTGGGTGTGTGGACGGACCAGCTGGGCGGCAGGCGCGTGAATGCCATCGTCATGCTGTCGGCAGCAGCGGCGACCTTTCTTCTGACCTTCGCCGATACCTACTGGCAATTTCTTGTTGCGGCACTTGGTGTCGGCATTGCTGGTGGTTCGTTTGCCGTTGTCACCACCTATGTGTCCAAATTCTATCCTCCCGAAAAGCAGGGCACGGCGCTTGGAATCGTCGGCGCTGGCAATGTCGGCTCGGCCGTCACCAAGCTGGCCGCACCGCTCGTGATGGTAGCGCTTGGTTGGGAAGCGGTCGCGCAGATATGGGCGGCTGGCCTGGCCCTTCTTGCCTTCTTTTTCTTCTTCTCCACACGCGATGAGCCCGATCTGGCTGAGCGTCGGGCCAAAGGACAGAAAGCGCGGTCGTTCGCCGAACAGTTCGAACCGCTGAAAAACATCCAAGTCTGGCGCTTTGGTCTCTACTACTTCTTTGTGTTCGGTGCCTTTGTGGCACTGGCATTGTGGCTGCCGCGCTATCTGATCGGCGTTTACGGCTTCGACATCACGACAGCCGGTATGATCGCGGCGGCTTACTCGATCCCGGCCTCAATCTTCCGCGTCTATGGTGGCTACCTGTCCGACAAGGTCGGCGCGCGCAAGGTGATGTACTGGACCTTCATTGTCTGCGTCGTGGCGAGCTTCATCCTGTCCTATCCGCCGACAAACTATGTGGTGGAAGGCATACGCGGCGATATCGCCTTCCGCCTGGCAACGGGCCCGGTCGCCTTTTTGGTCATCACGTTTGTCCTCGGCTTCTTCATGAGCCTCGGCAAAGCGGCGGTGTTCAAGCACATCCCGATCTACTACCCCAAGGATGTCGGCGCTGTTGGTGGTCTGGTGGGCATGATTGGCGGCCTTGGCGGCTTCATCCTTCCAATCGTCTTCGGCCTTCTGAACGATCTGACCGGCGTCTGGACCAGCTGCTTCATGCTGCTCTTCCTGATCGTTTCGGTAGCGCTCTTCTGGATGCACTTCTCGATCCAGCGAATGGAGCGGGAGGCCGCAGGGCGTGCGCTCGATGATCTGCCGGAACTTCCGGAAATGCAGCCGGTTCATACCCGCGAGACAGCAGGCGCGCTGAAACCCAGACTGATCACGGACTGGCGCCCAGAAGATCCCGCGTTCTGGGAAAATACCGGGCGTGCCATCGCAAGGCGCAATCTGTGGATATCGATACCCGCCCTGTTCCTGGCCTTTGCAGTCTGGATGGTGTGGTCGGTCGTGGTGGCACAGCTGCCGCGGGTGGGGTTTGACTTTACCGACAGCCAGCTTTTCTGGCTGGCCGCGCTGCCTGGCCTTTCCGGGGCGACGTTGCGCATCTTCTACAGCTTCATGGTGCCGGTTTTCGGCGGACGCCTGTGGACGACGCTCTCAACCTGGTCGCTGATGATCCCCGCGCTGGGCATAGGCTTCGCGGTCCAGAGCCCTGACACACCGTACTGGATATTGCTGGCTCTTGCCCTGCTGTGTGGACTCGGTGGCGGCAACTTCGCCTCCTCCATGGCCCATATCGGCTTCTTCTTCCCAAAACGTGAGAAGGGCAATGCGCTCGCCCTCAATGCCGGACTTGGCAATCTCGGCGTCAGCGCGATGCAGTTCATCGTGCCGCTGGTCATCACGGCCGGCGTGTTCGGTGCGCTCGGTGGCACAGGCCAGAGCGTGATGCAGGACGGACAGGAGACGACCCTGTTCCTGCAGAATGCAGGCTTCATCTGGGTGCCGTTCATAGCCATCTCGGCCTTCCTGGCCTGGTTCGGATTGAACGATCTGGCGACTGCAAAGGCGTCCTTCGCCGAACAGGCGGTCATCTTCAGGCGCACCCAGAACTGGGTGATGTGCTGGCTCTACACCGGCACATTCGGTTCTTTCATTGGCTTCTCGGCCGCTTTCCCGCTGCTGGCGCGCATCCAGTTTCCCGACGTCAACGTGTTGCAGCTTGCGTTCCTGGGGCCGCTGGTAGGTGCTCTGGCGCGCTCGCTCAGTGGCTGGATGGCAGATCGCTGGGGCGGAGCGCGGGTCACGCTCGGCGTGTTCCTCGTCATGGGGTGCGGTGTCATCAGCGTGATCTACTTTGCCAACACGGGTAGCTTCGCGGGGTATTTCCTGTCCTTCCTGGCACTCTTCATCGCCAGTGGAGTGGGGAATGCGTCCACCTTCCAGATGATCCCGGCGATCATGCGCAAGGAGGTGGCCCGCCTCGAGCCACAGCTGACCGGAGACGATGCCACCCGTCAGGCAGACAAGGAGAGTGCGGCCATTACCGGCTTCACCTCTGCGATCGCCGCCTACGGCGCCTTCTTCATCCCGATGGGCCTCGGCCTGTCAGTGTCCATGGCCGGGAGCGCGTTTCCCGCCCTCGCGGCCTTCCTCGCCTTCTACGTTTCGTGCCTCGTTATCACCTGGCAGGTCTATGTCCGCCCGGGCGGCCTGCTGGCTGACGAGGGATTGGCTGCATCCATACGCAGCGCCGGCCTCGCTCAGGGAGCCCAAAAATGAGCCATACGCTCGACAGACTGATGTTCTTTACCCGCAAGACGGAAACGTTCTCCGGCGGTCACGGTGTGACAACAGGTGAAGACCGCACGTGGGAAGAGGCCTACCGGAACCGCTGGCGGCACGACAAGATCGTGCGCTCCACTCACGGGGTGAACTGCACCGGCTCGTGCTCGTG
>CAZCEG010000001.1:21092-42350 GCA_964497275.1 uncultured Oceanicaulis sp. | reverse complement strand
ACCGGAATGAGGAGCTTGAGAGCGGCAGCGAACGCCAGACCTTTCTGCGCTTCGCCAAGGCTCTTGGACCCCAGCGCCCGCTGGATGATGTACTGGTTGAAGCCCCAGTAGGAGAAATGCAGCACCCACAGGCCACCCAGCAGGGTCCATATACCCGGCAGGTTGGAATAGCTGGGGTTTTCCGGTGCAAGGATCATGTTGAAGTGACCTGGCACCTCATCCATCAGGATGGAAAATCCTGCCAGCGGCCCGGCACCGGCCGAGACCAGTGAGAGCGACACCCAGGTGATGACCAGCCCGCCTGCAATCAGGATGACCACCTGTATGATGTCGGTAAGCGCGACCGCCTTCAGGCCTCCATAGATCGAATACAGCACCGCAAACGCGGCAAGCCCTGCCATGGCTGGCCAGACCGCGAGCCCCGTCACGGCATTGATGGCGAGCGCGCCAAGCCACAGCACCGCCGTCAGGTTCACCGCCGTGTAAAGGGCGATCCAGAACACCGCCATGATCGATTTGACCGACCCGCCAAAGCGCTGATCGAGAAATTGCGGCATCGTGTAGATGCCGCGCTTCAGGAAGACGGGGAGGAAGAATTTGGCAACGATCAGCAGGACAATGGCCGCCTGCCATTCGTAAGCGGCAATCGCGAGCCCCACCACATAGCCTTGCCCTGACTGGCCGATAATCTGTTCAGCGGAGATATTGGCTGCGATCAGCGAGGCGCCGACAGCCCACCACGGCAGGGCCTTGCCCGCGAGGAAATAGTCCTCGGCGCTTCGTTCGTGACCGGCCTTTTCCCGGCTCACCACATTGGCGATCACAAAAAGCACGACGGCATACGCCGCCACGATCAGCAGATCGATCAGTTCCAAGGCCATTTTATCCCTCCCCAGAGACAAGTCCCGCGCTTGCTGCCGCGGTGTGATTCAGTCAGGTTCATCCGGAAGCTTCCAGCTGTGTGCCACGCGTTTCCGGCAGAACGGCCGCAACGGCGACAAGGAAAACAAGGGCGACAGCGCCATAGAGCGCGAAGGTCAGCGCCGCGCCGAACTCGGCCAGCTCGAAAGGAAACACCAGCTGTACCAGAAAGCTCACAAGGCCGTTCACAAACGCCACGACGGCAATGGCCGCACCGCGCACGGCGTTTGGAAAAATCTCCGAAAGGAAGACCCAGGTGACCGGGCCCAGCGACACCGCAAAGCTGGTCACGAAGAGCAGAATGCCCGCAAGGCTCAGGCCGCCATTGATCGAGATTGCAAGGCGCAGGATTTCGCTCTGGTGATCGCGATACGCCTCTGCGCCGAGCGCATCCATGAGCGCCGTCTTGAAGCTGACATCCGACGGGTAGACCGTCCCGTAAAGGGCTGAGAGATCAAGGCTGCGCACCGCAGCGCTTGCCATCTCCACCGATTCCGGCGTGAGCGCATAGCTTGCCTGATGGAAAGCGAACGCCACCATGAAGGTGCTCGCAGCCACGCCCGCCAGCCCCATCAGCAAAAGCGGTTTGCGTCCGATCCGGTCAACCAGCAGCATTGCGACGATGGTGAAGACGATATTGGTGACCCCGATCAGCGAGGCCTGAAACAGCGCCGTGTCGGCGCTGACGCCGGTCTGTTCAAACACGATGGGCGCATAGAAGTAGATGGCGTTGACGCCGGTTATCTGCTGCGCGCAGCCCACGACGAGGCCAAGGCCGAGCGCGACGCGCACCGTCGGGCTGAGAAGCAGGCGCAGATCGCCCTGCCTTGAGGTCTGGCCGATCTGGCTGCTGATCCGCGTCAGTATCGCTTCGGCGCGCTCACGCACGTGGATGCGCATGAGGACTGCGCGCGCCGCCTCCACCCTGCCCTTCAGCACCAGCCAGCGCGGGCTTTCCGGGGTCAGGGTGAACAGGACGATCATCCACGCGATGGCAGGCAGCAATTCAACGCCCAGCATCCAGCGCCAGGTCTCGTCGTTCAGCTGCAAGGCCAGCACCCAGCCAAAGCCTGACTGTCCAAGGGTCTGCAGGCCGAGATTGCTGAAATAGGCCGCCGAAAGGCCCAGAACGATCGCCAGCTGGTTCATGGAGACGATCCGCCCGCGGATCGCAGATGGCGATATCTCCGCCAGATAGACAGGCGCCAGAACCAGCGAGGAGAAGGCCAGCCCGCCCAGCGCCCGCGCGAACACCAGCGAGTAGAAGTCCGGCGCGAACGCTGAGAGGATTGACGACATGACATACAGCACGGACACCACGCGCAGCATGGTGCGCCGGCCCAGCCTGTCGCTGAGATAGCCCGCCGCGAGACTGGCAAACATCGCGCTGAGTGTCGGCGCACTTACGAGCCAGCCGGTCTGCCAGTCGCTGAGCGCGAACTGGGTGGTCACCGCACCGGACACGCCTGAAATCACTACGGCATCGAAGCCGAAGACAAACCCGCCCAGCGACACGATCGCCCCCAGCCGCAACGCGGCAGCGGTATCGACCGCCGCGCGTTGGGCCAGGTGTTGCGAACTGACGGCCGGGCTTTCCAATGTCAGAACTCGCAGCCCGCTTCGATGCCGGGCGTCACGAGGCTGATATCGGCAAGGGTCAGGCTGAGACTGCCCTCAGCGTCGATCACGAGCCCGCCGGTATAGCCCTCCGGAGCATCCTGAGAACCGGCAAAGCAGGCCAGATCGAGAAGCGCCGTGCGCCAGCCCTTGCCTGCGGCGACCTCCATACCTTGCGTGATGTCGATCCCCCGGGTGCAGTCTGCTCCGCAATCGAGCGTCAGGCGCACCGGGTCGCCAGAGGCCGTGTCGACCGCGTAGACAATCTCGATTGCCCGCCCCGCCGGGTCATGGACCGCTCCGCCGCCACCTGCAGCTTCCAGCCGCACCGAGCCGGGTCCACTCCAGTCAAACCGCCGGGTGTCTTCCTGGGCCAGCCGGTCGACCGCAACTGCCGTGACCGCACCAAGCTCGGTGCGGGGGCCGGAGACCTGCGCGCGCGCGCCGGTTTCATCGGACAGCACCAGCGCAAACCCCGCAGCGGCACGCCCAGAGCTCAACAGCAAAACCGCGCCATCAGCGCTATCGCTGACCGCGAGGCTCTCATCGAGGAGACCGATATCCGGTGCGCCGCCCTCATAGCTTGCGCCGAAGCCCAGGGCGAAGAGCGGTGCGTAATCGGCATCGTCAGCGTTTAACGGTGCCTGATCAGGACGGGCGGGCCAGGAGAATGACAGGCGGCCCTCAAAGTCGAAACGCGCTGCGCCATTTTCATCGCCAATCAGCACATCGGCAATGCCGCCGCCTTCCGAGCCCGGCAGCCACGCCGCCACGAAGGCATCAGACGCATTGATCTCCGGGTTCATCCACATCGGCCGCCCGGACAGGAACACCGCCACGGTGGGTACACCCTCCGACTGCAGGCGGCGCAATATGTCGAGTGCAGGGCCGGAGTCGAAATCGAGATGGCGTCTGTCCCCCTGGAACTCGGCATAGGGCTGCTCGCCAAACACCACGATGGCTACGTCCGGACGGGTCTCGTAGCTTCCATCGGGGCTGAATTCGGCTTCACCGCCAAACGCCGCCAGAGCCTCCGCGATACCACCCAGTATGGACTGACCGTTGGGGAAGACGGAGTTATCGTTGTTCTCGCCCTGCCAGTTCAGCGTCCATCCGCCCGATTGCTGGCCGATATTGTCCGCAGCCGTTCCGGCTACCAGAACCCGGCTCGACCCGCGGATGGGCAGGACATTGCCGTCGTTTTTCAAAAGGACCAGCGAGCGGCGGACAGCCTCGCGGGCAACCGCGCGGTGTTCAGCCGAGCCGAGGCGGTCGAACTCGCCCGCATACGGGCGCTGCGACGGGCGCGGTGCGTCCAGCAATCCTGCACGGATCTTGACGCGCAGGATGCGTGCAACAGCCTCGTCGAGCCGCTCCATCGTGATCTCGCCGGACCGGACCTGTTCGAGCAGATTGCCGTGCAGTTCGCGCCAGCTATCGGGCGCCATGAACAGGTCGATGCCGGCATTGAACGCCTGGGCGCAGGAGACGGCGGTGCAGCCCTCCACCTGACCGTGACCGTTCCAGTCCCCGACGACAAACCCGTCGAGCCCGAGGCGGTCGACCAGAATATCGGTAAGCAGGCCGCGATGGCCGTGTACCTTCTCCCCGTGCCATGAGTTGAAGCTCGCCATGACCGAGAGCACGCCCGCTTCGATCGCAGGAGGATAGCCAGCGCCATGAATGGCGGCGAGCACCGCCTCACTGTCGCGGTTATCGCCCTGATCAATGCCGCGCACGGTGCCGCCATCGCCGATAAAGTGCTTGGCGGTCGCAATCACGTGGGCGGGACCCAGCCATTCAGGCGTCCCGTAGACACCCTGCAGGCCCTCGATCATCGCGCCAGCAAAGCTGGCGACCAGAGCCGGGTTTTCCGAGTAGCTCTCATAGGTCCGCCCCCAGCGATCATCACGTACGACCGCCAGAGTGGGCGCGAACGTCCAGTCCTGCCCGGTGACACGCACCTCCAGCGCGGTGACCTCGCCAATGCGGCGGATCAGGTCAGGGTCATTGGCAGCACCAAGCCCGATATTATGCGGAAAGAGCGTGGCACCCACTACGTTGTTGTGACCGTGCACGGCATCGGTTCCCCACATGATGGGAATGCCCGTGCGCCCGCCGCTGGTATCGGTGCTGGCGAGATAGAACTCATCGGCGAGCGCCAGCCATTCGGGCGCGGGCGCATAATTGTCCCCGCCGGGCGCGGAATTGCCGCCATTGAGAATGGAGCCGAGATGATACTCTGCCGCCTCCGCCGGGGTGACCGATCCGATATCGGCCTGGATTACCTGACCGACCTTTTCTTCCAGCGTCATGCGCGAGAGCAGTTCGGCGACCCGCGCTTCAAGAGCAGCATCCGGCGCGAACGGCGCACGGCTTTCCGGCCAGACTGAAGGGTCCATGACGGAAGCGCTGGCGGTTGCACCTGCCGCTTCGGAGGCATCGTCAGTCGCCTGCGGGGCTGAACAGGCCCCCAGCACCAGCGCTGACGCAAGCATGCAGGCAAAGCCATTCATGGCCGATGAAAACGAGGTCATGCCCGGTATCCTTTATCCGCCGGTGGTAGAAGAGTCGCCGCGATACTCCGGCCCGCACGTCGCAGGCAGGGCGGGCATGTCGCCGTCGCCCGCCCATTCATAGACACGGACGAAATCCACGATCATCGACTGGGGAAACACATCGGGGTCGACGCCGCCGAGATTCTTGCGCTCGGGCAGCCCGCCGCCAACGGCGACATTCATGATAAGATGGAAGGGCTGATCGAACGGGGCTGCCGTGCGGCCTTGCGCGGCCTCGCTGGTGGTGAACCAGTCCTCCGGCGTCTGGCAGGCATAGGGCACATCATCCACCAGCCAGGTCATGCCGGCCTCTGACCATTCAAGCGCAAAGGTGTGCATGCCTTGCGCGAGGTCAGGCAGGGTCGTGAACGAGCCCGAATAATGATTGTCCGGCCACTCGCTGCCATAGTGCAGCGTGCCCAGAACACGATCCTCGAAGCCGGTCGGGCATTCATCACAAGGCGTGCCGAGATTGACCGACTCCATGATGTCGATTTCGCCGGAGGCGGCCCAGCCGCCATAAGGTGAGTTTTCAGGCAGCATCCAGATTGCCGGCCAGACACCCTGTCCTCGCGGCAAGCGGGCGCGCACCTCGATGCGTCCATACCGCCAGGCCGCCTTACCCCGCGTAACAAGGCGCGCAGACGAATACTCGCGCTCCACAATTTCAACAGGCGTATCGGCGCTGCGCATCCGCTCTGGCAGAGACGGGCCGGACACCGGTTCGCGTAGCGCGTGGATGATCAAGTGACCGTTCTCGACCCACGCATTGGCAGGCGCATCGGTGTAGCACTGGCGCTCGGCATTGCCACCGCCCCAGCAATCCAGATCGAAACTCCACTTATCACGGTCGATCCCGTCACCATCAAACTCGTCAGCCCATACCAGCCGCCAGGCAGAGGTATCGGCAGTGCCCGCCGATGCCGTTTCGTCTGCCGCGCCCGATGCCTGCTGGCAGGCGGGCATGGCCAGAAGTGCAATCACCGGGAGGGCGAGGCTTCTGAGATGTTTCATGGTTCCCCCTTGTCCTGACCGGCCAGCACCCCGACACAAGGCAGGTGGGCCGCAGATCTAAAGAATGGTGGCCGCGCTGGACCGCCTTCAGCCGGCAGTACGCGACAGTTTCAGCGCAGCGCGCTCATTGGGGCCGGTAGAGGCCCGGATGACGAGGTGGTGCGGCACCACGCGGACGGAGTTGGCAAGGCTGGCCCCGTCATCGGGACAGGCTGCGCAAACCTGCGCAACAGCCAGCTCTGCAATCAGGTCGTACGACTGTGAAATCGTGGTCAGTTCGGGCCAGACCGTCCTGGAAATCTGGGAATCGTCAAAACCGGCAACGGAGAGATCGCGCGGCACCGAGAGGCCGAGATCACTCGCCACGAACAGAACCGCCGCCGCCATCTCGTCATTGCAGGCAAAGATGGCTGTCGGTCGGTCCGGGCGCTCCAACATGGCGCGCGCTTCGCCCAGAGCCACCTTGAAGGAGAAATCTGCAGGCCGGATCAGTGTGGGGTCAGGCCCCGGCAAACCGGCTACGGCAAACGCCTCCTCAAACCCCTGACGGCGCAGAAGCGTGGCCACATGCCCCCGCCTGCCCGCGAGAAAGCCAATGCGCGTATGGCCCATGGCGAGCAGGTGCTGGGTGATTTCGAGGGCCGCCAGCCGGTCATCGACCGCGATCGCGGTAGCTCCCGACACCGGGCGCGACGGCGAAATCAGCACGTATCGCACCTTGCGGGCGTTCAGGACGCGGTGAATTTCAAAGGAATCGCAAAGCGGCGGCACAAGGACAATCTTGTCGACCTTGGACCGGTCGAGAAATGCGCTGACTTGCGTGTCCCAGTCCGATCCCGCTTCATTGAAGGGCGCGACGACAAGGCTGAGATCGGCGGCCTGACAGGCCTTCAGCAGCGCATTGTAGACACTGACCTGATAGCCCGCGCCCGGATCGCCGAAGAACACCCCTACCGTCCGGTTGGCCGAAGCATCTGCGACACTGCCCGTTGACGGGGCTGCGTATCGTAGATCGCGGATAGCGTCCTCGATGCGGCGACGCGTCTTGCCGCTGACATTGGGATGGCCGTTCAGGAACCGGGATACCGTCTTTGCAGACACGCCGGCCTTCTCAGCAATGTCGACAATCCGACCCATGAATTCACCGTGTGTCCCTGACGACTCATACCTTTGGCAGCGCAATGGCCGCAACACTGTTCGCAAGCACCGCGCCCTGCGTGCTGAAAGCCTGCCCTGCGCAGCCAGCCCGCAAGGGGATAGCGGCTGCGCAGGCTGCTGACCCTAGAAGCGATAGCGGCCCACGATCGTGATCCGCCGGTCGTTGCGGAACGCCGACCGCGTCAGACGCGTCTGATCGAAATCGACCACCTGACTGGTCTGCGTCACCTCGTCGAGCAGGTTCACACCCTGCACGCCGACCCGGAAATTCTCCGTGACCGCGTAGAAGTACGACCCGTCAAGCTGCCCGGTCGATTCCCCGAAAATGGGGTTGAACGGGAAGATGTCATCGCGCGGTGTCAGCAGGTATTCCGACCGCCAGTTGTATGCCAGACGCGCAGAATGGCGTTCATCCTCATAGAAACCAACGATGTTGACGGTGTTTCTGGAGGTTCCTGCCAGAGGCAGGCCCGCCGCAAAAGCACTGCGTGCGACAAAATTGGTCGGGTTATCCAGCTCGTCCGCATCCACGAAGGTGTAGGTGAGCTGCATGCCGAGATTGCTAAACGGACCGGGCAGGAAGTCATAGACCTGCTGGTAGGCGATCTCGAAGCCGCGCAGCGTGCCGCTATCGACATTGGCAGGGCCATTGACCTCACCAATCACCGTCACCCCTGTCGGGCTGACAAACTCACGTTCGGTCACGCCTTGAGAGATCAGGGCCCGCAGATTCTTCTGGAACAGCGACACCGTGAGCGAGCCGACGGCATCGAAATACCATTCGACCGAGAAGTCGATATTGGTGGACTCGATTGGCGTCAGCAGCCGGTTGCCAGTGAAGATCTGGAAGAGCGGCCCGGTCTCCAGCGTACCTGCCGAACGCAGGTCATTGGTGTTGTCGAACAGCGCCCCGCCCGTGCGGAATGCCCCCAGGTCCGGCCGCGAGATGCCTTGCGACAGACCCAGCCGGAACAGGAAGCCTTCGCGCACTTCAAGCGTGGCGTTAAAGCTCGGCAGCCAGTTCTCGAACTCGATATCGGAATCGTCCGGTATCGTCTCGCCTGTGAACGCCGACAGGAATTCAGCCTGGCGTGCCGGTGACAGGCTGCAATAGCCTGGAAGCGTGCCGCCCGGCGGAACCGTCGAGGGATCGCAGAAGGTCGCGAGGTTTGGCGGCGGTCCACCGGGGAAGCTGATCTCGCCGCCCGTGCTGATCGTGGTTGTCACGTAGCGCAGGCCGAAATTGCCCCGCAACACCCAGCCATTGCCGAACAGATCGTCATGACCGAAATCGGCGCGGCCATAGAAGGCGAGCGTTGTCTCATCGACGTCGGAAATCTCGCCAGGCAGGAATTGTGTGCCGCCAACAAGGCCGCCCCGGGCCGACAGAGGCCGCCAGGTCGTCGGGAACGGACCGAAGGCTGGCCGGTCCCAGAAGCCGAACGTATTTTCCCACGCCGAGGTGATCGCGATGCTCTGCTGCTCGGTAAGGCCGGACAGATATTCGGCAACCGGGTCATCACCGCCAAAGAATATCCCCGCCCCGTTGGGCACCGGCACGGGCGCATTGCCGCGCTGGAAGTCCGCAAACGGATTGCGTACGCCCGACGCGTTCGGGAAATCGCGGGCAAACTGGGCATTGCCCAGCCACGGCGCCGACAGATTGCCCCAGTTGGCGAAGTTCGCATCCCGGTTCACCCGGCTGCGCTCGGCCCACCGCGCCCCGAACCGGACAGACCGGAAGAAGCTCTGGTTGGCAAAATCGTACTCGGCGTCCACCCGGAAGCTGTCCATCTCGCCGGTATTGCGGATCTGGTTGTCCAGAAGGAACCAGTAGAAGCTCTGATCGGGATCGACGAAGTAATCTGCACCCCCGGCACCGGCCGCTGGCGGACGGAACTGGACGGTGGGCGTTTCGGGCCCGAGATCAAGGAAGATGTCAGACGAGGTCTGCATCACCGAGATGATGGAGTCGCTCTGAACCGACGCCGTGATGCGCTGAAGCTCGGCGTTGAAACGCAGCTGATCGGTAGGCGTCCACGACAGGTCCAGCGAGAAATCTTCCGTGCGCGACGTGTTGTTCTGGTTGAACCGCAGGAACTCGGTCGGAATCCCGCTGCCGGCAAACTGCGACAGGACACCGGACTGGAAAATGCCCTGATTGTTGAACGTCCAGCTGGAGCCCGGCGTCTGCGTCGGGAAGAGCGCGTCATCATTGACGAGTGCAAGGATGGCGAACTCGTCGAGGCGCAGGTCCGCCTCGGCGCGCAGATATTCGAACGTGGCAAGGAAGCGCCGGTCATTGCTTTCCCACTGGCCCACGGCCGAGAACGCCTCGCGGTCACGATCAAAGCTGGTCGTGCGCACGCCTGCGCCCTTGGGCACAAGGACCGTGCTGACCGGCGGAAAATTGCTGGCGTCGAAATTCTGGCCGCCGACACCACCGGAGTCCACCGAGCTCGCACGGAAGCAGGGACCATCCAGCGTACTGGCCCGATAGCAGGGGTCTGTGACCTGCGACGCGTCTGTCCGGGTGATCAGCCCGGAACTGGCATAGCCAAACTGCAGGCCAAACCGCCCCGCAGCCGTTTCCCAGGTGTTGGAGCCAAGGATTGAAAAGCCGGGCGTCCACTCTTCGGCGAGATCGCCGTAATTGGCCTCGACAGCCCCGGCGAGCTGGAATCCGGGATTGTCCAGCGGGTTGCGGGTGACAAGGTTCACCGTGCCCGAGATACCGCCATCAATCATGTCGGCGGTGGTGTTCTTGAACACTTCGATCCGGCCGAGAAGCTCTGGCGAGACATCGTTGAAGCTGAGCTCACGCCCGCCTGCCGCCGAGAACACGTCGCGTCCGTTCAGCTCGGAACGCACAAACGGGAGGCCGCGGATGATGATGCCCGCGCCTTCAACCGAGAAGCGATCCGGATCGGTGGTCTTCTGGAAGCGGCCAAGATTGACGCCCGGCACACGCTGCAGCGCTTCTGCGACCGACCGGTCGGCCAGCGCGCCAATGTCTTCTGCCGTGATCGCATCCAGCAACGTATCGGCATTACGCCGGATGTCCTGTGCGCGCTCAAGCGAGCTGCGGATACCCGTCACGACGATGGTGTCCTGTGCAGGAGCCTGTTCGTCGCTTTCCGGCTCGGCTTCCTGTGCCCAGCCCGACGGGCCGGCAGCCAGAACCAGCGCCAGCCCCGACACCGTACACAGTGTCGTCAGGCGCCGGAATCCCGGCACATCTCTAGTCTCAACGTATCTGGCCATATGATCCCTCCCCAGGAATGATTTATGCCCTTCACCAAAACAGCCGCTTTTTTTCGCAATAAATTCTGCTTCGGGTGGCGGATTATTTTTTGTCCCGCCATGCGCAATCGAAAGGGGACACATATTGTCCACTTTTGTCAAGCGTGAGAATTTAATGGGACAATTTTTGTCCTATCCGGGTCTCGCGGACCCGGGGAATGTGCGTCAAATGACATCAAATCTGGCGCGTGCCATCCATTCTGTCGACGGGCTGATGGGCCCTCTTCCTCAACAGTGCCTCGTATTGCTGACCGGGCGCGAAGAACACCCGGCGGAGCGATATCCTTGACGGAGGTGATGACCTGGCATGTCGCCACTTGTCTTATGATGGGACAATAGCGTAGCCTTGGGGACAAATCGCAGAGTGGCCGGGCAGCTTATGCCGACGGACCGCCGCAACCGCCCGGGGAGAATCAACACCATGCCTGTCAGGAATATTGTAATCGTCGGCGGCGGCACCGCAGGCTGGATGACCGCAGCGGCGTTGTCCCGGCTTAGCGCGTCAAATACGGTGAAAATCACGCTGGTGGAATCTGAAGCCATCGGCACGGTGGGCGTGGGCGAGGCGACGATCCCGCACTTTGTCCAGTTCAACAAGCTGCTGGGCCTTGACGAGGTGGAGCTTCTCAGCGCCGTCCAGGGCACGTTCAAGCTCGGCATTCACTTTGTGAACTGGGGCGCGCAGGGCGCCAGCTATTTCCACCCGTTTGGCGATTACGGCTACCAGTTTGACGGCCTGTCCTTTCATCACATCTGGCACATGATGCGCCGGGCCGGAGACCCGCGTCCGCTCCATCTGTTCAATGTGGAGACGATGGCGGCACAGTCGCGCAAATTTGCCCGCACCGGCCCCGATCATCGCGCGGACCTACCGCCGATCAACTATGCCTATCACCTCGATGCAGGCCGTTATGCGCGCTTCTTGCGCACCCATTCGGAAAAGCGCGGGGTTACCCGCGTGGAGGGCCGGATCGCGGATGCAGCGCTGGACGCGGAGACGGGCTTTGTCACCTCGGTGACGCTGGATGATGGCCGGGTGATCGAGGGCGATCTGTTTGTCGACTGCTCCGGCTTCAGGGGGCTGCTGATCGAGCAGGCGCTGCATTCAGGCTATGAGGACTGGACGCACTGGCTGCCCTGCGACCGGGCCGTGGCCATTCCGTCCGGGCGCAATGGCCCTGCCCTGCCCTATACGCGCTCCACGGCCTGGTCTGCAGGCTGGCAATGGACGGTCCCGCTGCAGCAGCGCAACGGCAATGGCCATGTCTACAGCTCCGCCTACATGGACCAGAACGAGGCGCTCGACATCCTCCTTGCCAATCTCGATGGCGAGGTGCTGGGCGAGCCCAATCATCTGCGCTTCGTCACCGGCCGGCGCAAAAAGTTCTGGAACAAGAATGTCGTTGCGGTCGGGCTGGCGGCGGGCTTCATGGAGCCGCTGGAATCCACCTCCATCCACCTCATCGCAACCGCCGTCTCGAAGCTGGTCTCGATCCTGTCGCTGGACGCGATCACTCCGGTTCAGGAGGCCACCTTCAACCGGCTTACCGCCAAGGAATATGTCCGCATCCGCGACTTCCTCATCCTGCACTACAAGGTGACGAACCGTACCGACAGCCCGTTCTGGAACTACTGCCGGACGATGGACATCCCCGATACGCTTGAGGAGAAGCTGGAGCTCTACCGGCACAATGGCCACGTCTTCCGGGAAGAGGATGAGCTGTTCACCGAGACCAGCTGGATAGCGGTCATGATGGGTCAGGGCATGATGCCGGAGAAGTGCAATCCACTGGCCCAGTCCTTTGCCAGTCAAGGCCTCATCGAGGAGGTCGGCGAGATCGAGCGTTCAATCGCCTATCTCGTCCAGCAATTGCCGACCCATGATGCCTTTGTGCAGCATTACTGCCCGGCAACCCCAATGGCCGCCGAATAGCCGGCTCCGCATGCCGCTAGTGCCGTTCGTGATTGCACCTTTGCGGTCTGGTTCCATACTAGCCGCCTGAGGCAATGTCAGGGGGAGCACACGGTGAAGCGGGTCCTGGCCGTAACGGGCGCTGTTCTCAGCCTGGCTGCGTGCTCGGGCGAGCGCGAGGCGGCAACCGTCTGCCTTGAAACCGCCCTGCCTGATCCGGCCTCGCCTGAAGCGGGCATGGTCTGGGTGCCCGGCGGCGTGGTGACGCTTGGCTCGGAAGACTTTTTTCCCGAGGAACGCCCCGTCAGGACCGCACGCGTCGAGGGCTTCTGGATTGCCCGCCATGAAGTGACGAACGCCCAGTTTGCCGCCTTTGTGGAGGCGACCGGCTATGTGACCGTCGCCGAGCGCGAAGGCGCCAATGCGGGCGGCGGCGCGGTTTTCGGCCCCGGCGTTCAGGTGCGCGACTGGTCGGACATCCGCACCTGGTGGCGGTTCGATCCGCAGGCCAGCTGGCGAAAGCCTCAAGGATCGCGCAGCGGGCTTGAGGATCGGGGCCACTTCCCGGTTGTCCAGATCGCCTATGAAGACGCCCTCGCCTATGCGCGCTGGCTGGGCCATGACCTGCCAAGCGAAGCGGAGTGGGAACATGCCGCGCGCGGCGGGCTGGAGGGTGAACCCTATGTCTGGGGCAGCGAGGTCCGCCCCGGCGACGCCTATATGGCCAATCACTGGCAGGGCATCTTTCCGGTGGAGGACAATGGCGCGGACGGTCATGCGGGCCTCGCGCCTGTCGGTTGCTTCGCGGCCAATGGCTACGGGCTTCACGACATGGCGGGCAATGTCTGGGAGTGGACGTCCACCGTCTGGGAGCGTGAGGGCTTCCGCGTGATCAAGGGCGGATCCTTCCTGTGCTCGGACACCTATTGCCACCGCTACCGCCCTGCAGCGCGTCAGCCGGGCGATGAAACCTTCTCCACCGAGCATCTCGGCTTTCGCACCATCTGGCGCGGGGACGGGCGCTGACGCCTCAGCGTGACCGGTATTCAGGCTTGCGCGGCTGCATGGGCGCTCGCCCACGCCCACTGGAAATTATACCCGCCAAGCCAGCCGGTCACATCCACGCACTCGCCGATGAAGAAGAGGCCGGGCACCAGACGGCTCTCCATGGTCTTGGACGACAGCTCACCGGTATTGATGCCGCCTGCCGTGACCTCCGCCGTACGCCAGCCCTCGGTTCCTGCAGGCACTACCGGCCACGCGGAGAGACGGCCGGCCAGCGCCTCGATGGCGCTGTGAGACAGGTCGGCAAGCCGCGCAACCTGCGGAATGTCGCCGCGTTCTGCCAGCATCGCGACGAGACGCGCGGGCAATAGCGCTTCCATCGCCGTCGCCAGCGACCTCTTCGGGTGTGCGGCCTTGAACTCCATGAGCGCGGCGGCAGCATCCCACCGGGCCATCAGGTTGATGGTCACCGCCTCGCCTTCCTGCCAGTAGGAGGAAATCTGCAATATGGCCGGGCCTGACAGGCCGCGATGGGTAAACAGCATCGCCTCGTCAAACGCCGCCCGGTCATTGCGCGCGGTCACATCGCACGCAACGCCTGAAATCGCTGCAAAATCGGTCTTGTCGCGTCCCTCGAAGACGAACGGGACCAGAGCGGGACGCGGCGTGATCAGCGTATGCCCGAACTGGCGCGCGACATCATAGGCAAAGCCGGTCGCGCCCATTTTCGGGATCGACAGCCCGCCGGTTGCGATGACAAGACGTCCAGCCTCAACCACGCCGCCCGATGTGACCACCTTGAAGCCCGCATCGCTCCTGGAGACGTCAGACACCGATGTCGACAGGCGCAACTCTCCGCCCGCGTCGGCGAGCTCGCGCAGGAGCATGTCGATGATCATGCCCGACCGGCCGTCGCAGAAAAGCTGGCCAAGGGTCTTCTCGTGCCATGTGATGTTGTGGTGGGCGAGCTTGTCGAGGAAGTCCTGCGGGCGATAGCGCGCCAGCGCCGACTTGGCAAAATGCGGGTTGGCGCTGATGAAGTTCTCGGGCCGGGTGTGGATATTGGTGAAATTGCACCGGCCGCCACCGGATATGCGCACCTTTTCGGCAGGCCGGGCGGCATGATCGATGACCAGCACCCGCAAGCCCGCCTCGCCAGCGCGCGCACCATAGAACAGGCCGGCAGCGCCTGCGCCGATGACAATCGCGTCAAATACGCCGCCGGGGCGTGAGCCGTCAGACATTACGATATGGGCAGGCGGCTAGCGGGATCGGCCAATACTCTTCACCTCGGAACTTGATGGCGCCGCCTGCTGCGCATCCAGCCAGCCAAGGATGACGTCCAGCGCTTGCGGACGGGAGATATGATAGCCTTGCGCATACTCCGCGCCCATAGCGGCCAGCATGGCGAGAGCTTCGCCGTTTTCCACGCCTTCAGCGGTCACTTCCATGCCCAGCGAGTGGGCCAGATCAATCGTGGATTTCACCAGCAGGGCATCGGCGCGGCTGGAGTCCAGCGACAGGACGAACGCCTTGTCGATCTTCAGCTCGCTGGCCGGGATGGATTTGAGATAGGAGAGGTTTGAGAGCCCTGCACCGTAATCATCGATCGAGAGCAGGACGCCCGCCTCGCGCACGTCGCGCATCACTGCCAGCGCCTTGTCGGGATTGGCGATGACCGCCGTCTCGGTGATCTCGAAGGTCAGCTGGGCACCTGCCTGCCGGATCAGGATGAGATTGCGCGCGATGAACTCGGCATCGCAGATGAGCCTGCCAGATACATTCACCGACAGGCGCACATCGTGGCCCGCCCGGCGCATGCGGGCCTGATCCTCGATGGCCTGACGGATCACCCAGTCGGTCAACGGAACAATATGGCCGGTTTCCTCGGCCAGCTGGACGAACATGTCCGGCGGAATGAAGCCCTGTTCCGGGTGCCGCCAGCGCAGCAACGCCTCCATCGCGGACACCTTGCCGGTGCGCAGATCGAGCTTGGGCTGGTAGGCAAGATAGATGTCGTCCGTACCCAGCGCCCGCGTCATGGAGCTCATCAGGGAGAGCTTGGCGATCGGGTCGCCATAGAGTTCCGGATCAAAGAAGGCAAAGGCCCGCTGTGTGGCCCGCGCCTGTTCAAGCGCAACGCTGGAAAGCTCAAGCGGCCCCAGCGAGCCTGGCGCCCCGTCCGGCCCTGCATCGGCAAGGCCGAGGCTGACATTGATGTCCACGACGGACCCGTCGAGCGATACGGGCTGTGACGCGGCGGCAATCTGGCCCTGCGCCCTGATCTCGGCCTCGTCGCGGCTGCTGGCCTCGAAGATTACCGCCAGCGCACTGGTGGCGATACGCCCGGCCAGCACGACGCCCTCCGCCCTGGCCAGATTGCCGGCCACTTCGCTGAGGAGGCGGGCCGACAGGTCGTAGCCGATGGCGTTACGGATCTCGTGGAAACGGTCGATCCCGATGGTCGCAACAAAGTGCCCGGTGCCGGGCTGCGCATGCAGGGTCTTCAGCGTTTCCAGCAGCGCCAGACGATTGGGAAGGCCGCTTTCCTGATCATGACGCGCCGAATGCAGGATCGCCCGCTCGCGCGATACGATCTGCTCGGCCATGTCATTGAAGGAATGCCCCAGACGCCCGATCTCGTCATGCCCTGCGCTTGAGACGCGTACCGAATGGCCTGCCGCCAGCTGGCTGGCAGCCGCATCGAGCGCCATGATCGGACGGGTCAGGCTGCGCGCGACCGTCCAGGTGGCAAGGATGAGCACAATAAGCCCGGCAAGCGCCGTCATCGCCATGAGGAGGAGAATGGACCGGTAGGGCGCGAGTGCTTCGCTCAACGGAAAGTCCAGCACCAGAACGGCAGACCTGTCTGTGAGAAACGGCGCTATCGGGATGGCCGCCGAGATCACACGACCGGATTCTTCTTCGCGGATGCGCGCCATCACGCCTTCGCCGCTGCCCGCATCGAGAGCGGGAAACACTGCGGCCAACCGTCCCGCTTCCCCGCCGCGGGCCGGTTCCAGCCAGTGTCCTGCGGCCTGCTCATAAAAAAGACGGGCGGTGATGGGGATAGGAGCCAGCTCGGTCACCCGTACCAGCTCGCCTTCGGTCAGCTCACGGGCGAAGATGACCCAGCCGATCAGCTCAGGCGCCATCACCGGCACCGCAACAGCCTGATAGGCAGCGCCACCGAAATGCGCGACACCGCTGGTGGCGGATTGCTCGAACAGGGCTGTAGCAAGGGTGGGACCGCCGCGCACAAGCGCCTCTACCTCCACGCCCGTCATGTCGCCGCTGGTAGACAGCACGAACGCCACATCCACCCCCAGCCGTCCGCGCAAGTTCTCAAGCGCTGACTCCACCGTGGGATCGTCACGTGTCGCAACAGCCGAACGGAAACCGAAATCACGCGCCAGCAGGCTCGCCGACTGGGAGAGCTGGCTCTCCTGCAGCGCCCATATCTGCTGGAAGGCAGCCGCTGTCGCCTCCATCTCGCCGCGCACGGTCTCGGCGGCGCGTGTCGTCACGCCCCAGTAGATGATGCCCGACAGCACGATGAATACTGCGGCGAAGAGCGCCGAGTATATCAGGGTCAGCTTGTGCTGCAGGCGGCGGAACATCGGATGCCTAGCGTGGAGCGCGGATCGGAACGGAAACCGTGAGCGGGCCGGAGGCGCGCGCATCGGCATTCAGCGACACGGTGACAGTGCCATCCGATGAGGCGGCGTAAGGGTGCCAAACGGTCACGGTGAGGTCGCCGGCCGGCGCGTCAGCGATCACGGCGGACCCGTCAGCGCCCGTTTTCATCGCATAGGGCGTTTCGACCACGCGGATATAGCCGATCATCCGGTCATGGATATTGCAGCCCAGAACGACAGCGCCGGGATGGCCAAACCCGACCAGACGCGTTTCCTCGCGGCCATAGAGCTGAAGCTCGAAAGCATTGCGGCCGGAGAAGGAATACACGTGGTGACGGACGCGATCGCGATTGGGAAACTCCACCTGCACACCGCGCGGCACCACCAGGACATGGGGCGTGAACTGGATGCGCTGCTGCTCCATCATCATCGGCCAGCTGAAGCGGTGGCGTTCGGGCTCGAAGCCTTCCGGGGCGGGCAAGGTCACGACCGCATTGGCAAGCGGCGCACCGTCCGCATCGGTAACACGCACCTCCAGCGCGGTATCGCTGGCTGACCCGAAGGACAAGGCAACGGCGATGGCGAGGCTGACAAGGAGCAACATGGCGTTATGCCTCTAGCGGGTGACGATGTCGCGCTGCATGGGCGCGAGCAGCGCCAGCAGACGGTTCTGGGCGCGGAAGGGCACGCCTTCGGCGTTCATCGCAAGCTGCAGGTTCTCCACCAGCGCGTTGAACTCGGCATTGGTGATGCCGTGATCGACGTGGGAGTCGCGCATGGTCCTGCCGGTGTAATCGCAAGGGCCGCCCAGCAGATAGCAGAACTGCTCCTTCAGGGTGCGGCGCAGACGGACAAGATCGGACGCGCGGAAAATGTCGGCAATGCGCGGATCAGCCACGCTGCGCTCCACCATGTCGTCCACAATGCGGCTGATGCCGTCGACGCCGCCAAAGGCCTCGAACAGGCGCGGATCACGGATCGGCGTCGCACCGGCGTTCTCGTTCGACATCTCGTAGGGATCGACCTCCAGCTCGCCCGGCGGCACCGGCATGGCAGGAGGCGTCGCAAGAAGGAGGGCGGCAATCAGAGAAGAGATGAGCATGGAAGCCTCGCCTAGAAACCGGCCTGAATGGACAGGAAGAGACCGCGCTGGCGGTCAAACGTCGCAATGGAGCCGAGATCGGCCCACGCTGCGGTAAGCGTCAGGTGCTCGTTGACGGCAAAGGCCACGAACAGGTCGTACCAGTCGTCCTGACGCGCAAAGCCGAGATTGTCCGGCATGAAGCGGTATTCCCCGCCCACGATCAGGCGGCGGCTGAGCATGTAGCCGACCGAGAACTCGCCCTGCAGGGTGTGCGCCCTGCCCTGATCCCCGCCAAAGCCCAGAAGCCCGTTCTGATTGGCGTTGGTGAAGCGCGCCGTCGCATTCACCAGCAGGCTCTGGGCAAGAAAGAGCTTGGTGGCCGACACATAGACATCAACGCCGCTGGCGCTGTCGCCGCCCACGGTCGAGATCACCGCGCCCTGATTATTCTGCTTGTACTGGATACCCACCGCGATCTGCGGCATCAGCCGGTCCTGATCGTAAACCGCATCGCCCGCGATCCGCAGCTTCGCGCCCCAGATGTCCTGCGCGAAGGTGAAGCCGCTGCCAAGCCCGAGAAGCGCGCCGGTATCGCCGGTGTCAAACTCCTGACGCGTATAGCTCAGCTCAAACCGGTCATAGAGGCCGACTGCCGCGCCATAGGCCTGAAAGGTGAAGTCGGGCAGGTCGAGCCGGGTATAGTGCGCTGTCGCGCCAATGCCCCGGTCGGTCGCATTGCCCGTGATCAGCGCCCAGGGCGTGATGCCGCCCCCGCCCGCGCCGCCAACCTCGGTGATGCCGCGCGTCAGCAGCAGCTTGCCGCCCGTCTCGAGATTGAAACGCGATGGCGTACCTTGGGCATGAGCTGACGCGGCAAACAGCGCGCAGGTGCACAACGCCAGTGAAAAACGTGCAAACCGAGCCATCAATTCCCCCGTCGATTGAGACGGAGGATAGGCACAGCGCCTTTACAGAAGGCTTAATCGGGGATTCATCGGATTGATACATTTGGAACAACGGAGCGGCACATTCGCATCTGACGCTAACGGCCCAGCTCGCCGATTACCCGCCAATGCCCCCTTTGCAGACTGGCGGCGGGCAAGCCTTTCGCCTAGAAGGCCGTTACAGGCTTTAGCTGAATCAGGGGCAATGCGCGGGTGAGCGAGGCCATTTTCATTACCGGCGCGGCGGGCCTTGTCGGCCAGAACCTGATCGCCCATCTGGTGCGCGCCGGGGTCACGAACATCGTGGCTGTCGACAAGCACACCGCCAATCTGGCCGTGCTCGCCCGCCTGCACCCTGAGATCACCATTATCGAGGCGGACCTTGCCGAACCCGGAGCATGGCAGGACCAGCTTGCGGCCTGCCCCCGCGCGGTCTTCCTGCATGCCCAGATTGGCGGGCTCGATGAAGCCGCCTTTGAACGCAACAACATCACCGCCACGCACAACTGCCTTGAGGCCATCTCGGGCGGCCAGTGCCGCTATCTCGTCCATGTCAGCTCATCGGTGGTGAACTCGGCGGCTGATGATCTCTACAAGCGCTCCAAGGCCGCGCAGGAGGCACTGGTGGCGCAAAGCGCGGTGAAGCAGGTGATCCTGCGCCCGACGCTGATGTTTGGCTGGTTTGACCGCAAGCATCTGGGCTGGCTGCAACGCTTCATGAAGCGCGTGCCCGTATTTCCGGTGCCCGGCCACGGGCGTTATCGCCGCCAGCCACTCTATGCGGGTGATTTCTCGGCCATAATCGCGGCGTGCCTGACGAGCGAGATCACGGGCACGCACAACATCTCCGGCCTTGAGGAGGTCGACTATATCGATCTCATCACCATTATGCGCGATGTCAGCGGGCTGAACACGCCGATCCTGAAACTGCCCTACAGCGTGTTTGCCGCGCTGTTGCGCGCCTACGCGCTGATTGACCGCGATCCGCCGTTTACGGTCCATCAGCTGGAAGCCCTCGTGATCCCGGAAGTGTTCGAGGTCATCGACTGGCCGGGCATTTTCGGTGTGCGCGCAACCCCACTGACAGAGGCGCTGAGGGAGACCTTCACCCATCCTGATTATGCCGATATCGAGCTCGCCTTCTGATGACAGGTCCCGCCGCTGATACCGCCGAGATGAGCCGCCGCCTGATCATTCTGGGCGCGGGGCCGATGGGTCTTGCCGCTGCCTATGAGGCGGTAAAGCGCGGCTATCAGGTGGATGTGCTGGAGGCGGGCGATGTGCCGGGCGGCATGGCGGCGCATTTCGACTTTGATGGCCTCTCCATCGAGCGCTTCTACCATTTCTGCTGCCTGTCAGACACGCACACGCTGGCGCTCCTCGATGAGCTTGGCCTTGGCGATGCGATGCAATGGGTTACCACGCGCATGGGGTTTCATCTGGAAGGTCGGCTGATCGACTGGGGCCATCCGGTCGCGCTCCTCAAGGCCCCCGGCATCGATCTCCTCACCAAGCTGCGCTACGGCCTTCTGGCCTTCACCTCCACGCGGCGTTCAGGCTGGCAGCATCTCGATAAAATCAGCGCGGAACGCTGGATCACGCACTGGATTGGCGAGAAGGCCCATGACCGGCTCTGGCGGCCGCTCATGGCGCTGAAATTCCACGAATATGCGGACAAGGTGTCTGCCGCCTGGATCTGGCAGCGCATGAAGCGGCTCGGCAATTCGCGCGCCTCGCTGTTCGAGGAGCGCCTGGGCTATATCGAAGGCGGCAGCGAAACGCTGATCAACGCACTCGTCAAAGCCATCACCGACCGAGGCGGCCGCATCCACTGCGGGCAGGCCGCCACGCGCTTCGTGATCCGTGATGGCGCGATAGAGGGCGTAGAGACGGCGCAGGGGCAGACCTTCCACGCCGCTCAGTTGATCTCCACCATTCCTACGCCCTACATCCCGGCCCTGTTCGATGACGCTCACAGCGCCCTAAGAGCGCCCTACGAGCGCATCGCGAATATCGGGGTGGTGTGCGTCGTCCTGAAGCTGAAACGCTCTGTAAGCGGAAATTTCTGGGTCAATATCAGCGACCCGCAGATCGGCGTGCCGGG
>CAZCEG010000001.1:0-21082 GCA_964497275.1 uncultured Oceanicaulis sp. | reverse complement strand
CTCCAATCTGCGCCCCCTGCCCGACACGATTGTCTATGTGCCGTGGTACATGCCGCACACGCATGAACACTTCGCCCGCGAGGACAGCTGGTTCATCGCCAAAAGCCTTGAATATCTCGCCCGCGTGAACCCGGCGATCACACGCGATGATCTCATCGCCGCCCATGCAGGCCGCCTGAAACACGCTCAGCCGATCTGCGAGACCGGCTTTGCTGAACTGATCCCGGATCCGGTGACCCCGGTTAAAGGCCTTCAGATCGCCGATACCAGCTTCTACTATCCCGAAGACCGGGGCGTGTCAGAAAGCATCGCCTGCGCGCAGCGGCTCGTGGCGGCACTCAAACCTGCGGGCGGCGCGTCATGACACGCGAATTCCTCGCCTTCGTGCTGGCCGGAGCAATCGCCGCCGGGGTCAACTGGCTCTCCAATCTCGTCCTGCATCTTTTCATGCCGCTTCAGGTGTCGGTGGTGATCGCGTATCTCATCGGCATGACAACGGCTTACACGCTGAACCGGCTCTACGTGTTCAAGGCGAGCGGGCGCACCGTGCCGGAGGAATATGGCCGCTTTGCCGTCGTCAATATCGTGGCGCTGGCGCAGGTATGGCTGGTGACGATAGGTCTCCATGAGCTGTTGATGCCCGCTATCGGCTGGACGCTCTGGCCAGCCGAGATCGCGCACGCTATCGGCGTGGCTTCGCCGATCATCACCAGCTATTTCGGACATCGCTATTTCACCTTCGGGCCAAAGCGGCCAGAGTGAGCATATTCGTTTCAGGACAACGCCTTGACCCGCTCCCTGCCGCTGATTGTCGATCTGGATGAGACCCTGCTGCGCACTGACACGCTGCTGGAGGCGATCGCGCATCTGGCATCGAACCGTCCGGCAAAGCTGCTGGTGGCGATTGGCGCGCTCGCAAAAGGCCGCCCAGCCTTCAAGCGGGCCATCACTGAGGCCAGCGATCTTGACATCGCCGGCCTGCCTGCCCGAACCGACTTTTTGGAGTGGCTGCAGGGCGAGAAATCGCGGGGCCGCGAGATCCATCTGGTCACCGGCGCCGATCAGGCGATGGCCGATGCGGTGGCCGCCCATTTCGCTCTGTTCGACAGCGCCACCGGCAGCGGCAATGGCGTGAACCTGAAGGGCCGCAACAAGCAGGCCTTCCTGCGCCAGCGCTTTCCCGATGACTATGTCTATGCAGGCGACAACCCGGCAGACCTGCATATCCGGCGCGATGCGGACGGCATCGTGCTCGCAGGCGTGACGGATGCAACCCGGCGCAAGGCCAAAACCTTGCAAAAGCCCATCGAGGCGGACTTCACGCATCCGCCAGCCATCCCCGGCCTGTGGGTGGAGGCGCTGCGCCTGCATCACTGGACGAAGAATCTGCTGGTCTTCATCCCGCTGATCCTCAGCGGTCTCTACAGTGAACCTTCCGCGATCATGGCCGCGGTGATGGCGTTCGTCGCGCTCGGCCTCGTCGCGGCGGGCGGCTATGTCGCCAACGATCTCGCGGACCTCGCCGCCGACCGGGCTCAACGTACCAAGCACACCCGCGCCCTCGCTTCTGGCCGCCTGCCGCTGAAATACGGGTTTGCCGCCGCGCCGCTCCTCATCCTTGCAGGGTTGATCCTCGCGGGCCTGGGCGGCTGGCAGGCCTTTGCGGCGATTGGCGCCTATCTGGTCATCACGCTTGCCTATTCCTTCTGGCTGAAGCGCAAGGCGGTGGTGGACGTTATGGTGCTGGCAGGCCTGTTCACGCTGCGCCTGCTCGCGGGAACCGTGATCATCGGCGCGGAAATTTCCTTCTGGCTCCTGAGCTTTGCCGCCTTCTTCTTCCTGTCGCTATCGCTCGCCAAGCGCCATACCGAGATCGTCAACGTGCCCGCAGGCGCCGCGCTGAACGGGCGCGGCTATACCGGCGATGACGCGCCCTTCACGCTGGCAGCAGGGCTGACATCGGGCATGGCGGCGCTCGTCATCCTCAGCCTCTATATCGCAGAGGACGCAACCCCGCTGGCGCTCTATGGCGAACCGGCCCCGCTCTGGGCTGCGCCGGTGCTGATCGGGGCGTGGATGTTGCGGATATGGCTATTGGCCCATCGCGGAACCTTGCGGGACGACCCGGTATCGTTTGCGGTCAGTGATCGCATAAGCATCGGCCTCGGGGCCGTGCTGGCCATCGCCTTTGCCGGGGCGCGCTTCCTGTGACCGCCCCTGCCCCGAAGCTCGACACCGCGCGCCGCTCCTGGGGGCGCCTGCCCACAGGGCCGCACCAGACGCTGCGCCCGCGCTCACGCGAAGCCGCCATCGCGGCGCTGGAGGCGGCACGGAAGGCCGCAGCCAGCACCCTGCCGCACGGCCTCGGGCGCTCCTATGGCGACAGCAATCTGAACCCTGACGGCGGGCTCATCCTCTGCCGGGGGCTGGACCATTTCATCGCATTTGACCGCGAGACCGGATTTCTGCGCGCCGAAGCCGGGGTCAGCCTTGACGACATTTTGCGCATCTGTGTGCCGCACGGTTTCTTCCTGCCCGTTAGCCCCGGCACGCGTCAGGTGACGCTGGGCGGCGCCATCGCCAATGACGTGCACGGCAAGAACCATCACCGCTCCGGCACGTTCGGATGCCACGTCCGGTCCCTGACGCTTGCCCGCTCTGATGGCAGCGTGACCGAGCTCACACCCGATGACACGACAGGGCTTTTCGCGGCGACGATTGGCGGGCTGGGGCTGACGGGTGTCATCCTCGAGGCAGAGATCGCACTTATGCCGATCCCGTCGGCCTATCTCGACCGGCGCATTGACCGCTTTGCCAACATCGCCGAATTCCTGGAGCTTGCCAGCGAGCGCTCAAGCGAGTTCGAGCATACCGTGGCATGGGTGGACTGCACCGCGACCGGGGACAGGCTGGGTCAGGGTGTGTTCACCAGTGCCCGCTGGGCAAAAGAAGGCGGCCACGTCCTCAAGCCTGCGCGCAGCCTGCCCGCTTTGCCAGTGGACCTGCCGGGCTTTGCGCTCAATCGCTGGACGCTGAAGGGCTTCAATCAGGTCTGGCGCTGGCGGCAGGGCATCAAGCCACAGACCGCGCGTGAGGCGTGGCCTGGCCTCTTCCATCCGCTGGACGCGCTGCCTGGCTGGAACCGGCTTTATGGCGCGAAGGGCTTCTACCAGCATCAGTGCGTGATCCCGTTTGCGCCAGCCCAAGAGACGCTTACCGCCATGCTATCGCGCATTGCCGCTTCCGGTCAGGGCTCCTTCCTTGCCGTGCTGAAGACCTTTGGCGACGTGCCCTCTCCGGGCCTGCTGTCGTTTCCGGCGCCGGGCGTGACACTGGCGCTCGACTTTGCCAACAAGGGCGCGAAGACCCGCGCGCTGCTGGCTGATCTGGACGCGATGGTGGTCGAGGCGGGCGGGCGGCTCTATCCGGCCAAGGACGCGCATATGAGCGCGCAGACATTCAAGGCGGGCTATCCGTCATGGGAGGCGCTGGAGGCAGTACGCGATCCGGCGCTCTCCTCAGCATTCTGGAGGCGGGTTACGCAATGAGTGATGAAGCTACCCCCCGCAAGATACTGGTCCTTGGCGCGCTGTCGGCCATTGCGATTGCGTCGGCCCGCCGCCTTGCCCCTGGGGCTGCCTCTTTCGTGCTGGTCGCCCGCAACGAAGCCGCCCTGAAGCGTGAAGCGGCAGACCTGATCGCTCGCGGCGCGGCGCAGGTGGAGATCATCGCGGCTGATCTCGCAGCGCCGGCAGACCGCGATGCGCTGATCGCCAAGGCGTCAAAGCTGATGAGCGGGCTGGACACGGTCTGGCTGTTCTACGGCTATCTGGGGGACCAGACCGCCGCCGAAACCGATTCCGATGAGGCCGCCCGCATCATCGCGGTGAACTATACGAGCGCGGCCCACTGGATCCTCGCCAGCGTGCCGCATCTAGAGAAGGCCGGACGCCGGGGCGTCCTCCTTACCGCGTCGTCTGTTGCCGGAGACAGGGGGCGGCGCTCCAACTACGTCTATGGCTCGGCCAAGGCAGGGCTTTCGGTACTCATGCAGGGCCTTGCCCATAAATGGGCCGCCCGCAGCGATGCCCCGCGCGCCGTCAACCTCAAGCTCGGCTTTGTCGACACTCCGATGACGGACGGATTTGAAAAGTCCGGCCCGCTCTGGGCGCGCCCGCAAGACATTGCCATCTATGTGGAAAAGGCAACCGCGAAGGGCGGACCCATTGTCTACGCGCCATGGTTCTGGCGGTTTATCATGATGGCTGTGCGGCTTACGCCGAACGTGATATTCCGGCGCGTAAATCTTTAGTATCGGCCAGGTATCGCGGGGGACACAGATGGGCGCGATTGACCGGGTGACCGCCAGCTGGCAGCGCATCCGCGACCGGATCGAGGAAACGGCGGTGGCGCTCGACGCACGCGCCGGATGGACCCGATGGCCGCTGGACCGGTATCTCCATCGCTATGTCGCGACGATCCTTGCCCTGCTGGTCACGCTGAACAGCGCGGCCTTCTCGCCGATCTGGATGCCGCACCTCATCTCGGCCGATCTCGACCCGTCCTGGATGGCAGTGTTCAATGCGCTGGCCTTCTCCGACACCGATTTTGCCAGCGGGCTGGTCTATACCTATGGCCCGCTCGGCTTCCTGCCTGCCCTGCTCTACTGGCCAGACACCTACGCGCTGCAGATCATCTGGTGGATGGTGCTCGCCGCCTCGATAGGCTGGGGCTTCTTCGCCCTGTCCTTCGCCGCCCGCCCTGTCTTCGCGCTCGCAGGCGCGCTGGGTTTGTGCGTCTTCGCCTTCCTCGTCACTGACCGCGATGCGTGGATGCTGGCGGGGCTGGCAGGACCAGCATTTGGCGCGGCGCTGGGCGCAGGTCCTAGAGTGCGCGCGATTTCGGCGGTGTTCTTCGTTGCCATCGCGAGCGTGATGGGTCTGACGAAGTTCACCTTCTTCCTCTGCGCGCTCGGCATGGCGGTGGCGCTCGATTTTGCCCGCTGGCAGGCCTATCGCGCCTGGCCGGTGCTGACGGCTGCATGGCTGGTTTCGACGGTCATCCTGTGGACGCTGCTGGGGCAGGACCCGCTGCAGTTCTTCGCCTTTGTCGGCTCCCGGCTGGAAATCTCGTCCGGCTATGCTGAGATCCTAGCGCTGACCGGACCGACGAGCGAGATCATCCTGTTTCTCCTGTCCTGCATGGCCCTGGCGGCGCTGCTTTTCATCGGTCTCGACAACAAGTCATGGCCGGTGCGCCTCGGTATCATCCTCCTGTGCGCGGTGCTCCTCTACATCGCCGCCGGTACCGGCTTCATCCGGCAGGAATACCGGCTCTCGGCGAGCGAGACCTTCCTGATCGTCGGCGGACTGGCCGCTACGGCGCTGCTGGCGCGCAACCGCGCACTCTATGCGCTGGCCGGTGTCACCCTGATCGTGGGCGCGGTCCTGCTGCATGCAGGCTCGATGGCGCTGCGCCCGGAGCATAATGTGGGCCAGCGCATGGCGTCCCTGATCCAGCAGGCACCGGCGCGCGCTGCCCGGGCCGCAGAGATACTCGGAGGCCGCAGCGCCCTGCCAGAACGTCACGAGACCGCGATGCGCCGCATCCGCCGCGATTACCGACTGCCGGAGCTGGAAGGCACGGTGGACTATCTCGGCTTTCGCAATGCGGTGCTGCTGGCCTACGGCCATGAATGGGGCGCACGCCCGATCTTTCAGGATTATCAGGCCTATAATCGGGCGCTGAGCCAGCGTAACGGCGCCTTCTACGCTTCTGACGCCGCGCCTGATCACGTGATTGTGGAGCTCATTCAGTTCAGCGGCGTGCCCGGCATGCTGCTGGATTCTGAAAGCTATGCGCAGTTGCTGGCGCGCTATCGTCACGTAAGTTCACGCCGGGGCGTGAGCCTGTTTACCCGCTGTGAGACACCCTCCACCCTGACGCGCGACGAACTTGCCAGCACGACACTGGGATGGGGCGAAACCTACGAAATTCCCGACACCATTACCGGCCCGGTATGGATGGAAACCGATATCGAGGTGAACATCATCGGGCGGCTGCTAGGGGCTTTTTTCAAGCGCCCGGCCAATTATCTCATCGTCCGTCTCGCCGATGGCACGGAGGCAGGTTATCGCGTCGGACCGTCCTCGCTGGAGGCCGGCTTTCTCCTGTCCCCGCGCATCGATAATCAGCCGCAGCTCGTTGTCGCGTCGCGGCGCGGCCTCAACCGGCTGATGGCAGAGCGGCAGGTGGAGACAATCCGCTTTGAAGCCGCACCGCCCCTGCCCGGCCTGATGTATGGGCACATCCATGTGCGCCTTTACAGCTTCGAGCTTCGGCCCCGGCGGTGCAGCTGAGCGTCTGGCGCTATTCCGCGTCCGGCTGGCGGGCAGGCACGGCGTCTGCAAAGGCTCGCAGGGCCATGGCCGCAGCCTCGGCTTCCAGAAGACGGGTATGGGCGAGCTCCACGCCGAACCGCCGTGCATTGCCAAGCTGAGGCACCAGAAACACATCGGCGAGTGTCGGCGCACCGCCAAAGCAGAACGGGCCGGGCTGGCGCGCCGCCACGATCTCCAGCGCATCGAGCCCATCCTTCACGGTGTCATGGGCCCAGGCCTTTACGGTCGCCTCGTCATGGCCAAGCGACGCTATCCGCCGCAGCACCCGCAGATTCTGCACAGGGTGGATGTCGCACGCGATTGCCAGCGCAAACGCGCGCACATGAGCTGCCTCCACCAGATCGGCCGGGATCAGGCGCGGCTCTGGATGCATCGCCTCGAGATATTCGATGATGGCGAGCGACTGGGTGATCACCGCACCGTCATCGGTCTCCAGTGCCGGTACGAGACCTTGCGGGTTCATATCCAGATAGGCCTTGGAGTATTGCTCGTTCTTCGCCAGATGATGGGAGACCTGCTTTGCGGTCAGCCCTTTCAGCGCCAGCGCAATCCGTATCCGCCAGGCCGCCGATGAGCGGAAATACCCATGCAATATCACGATAAAAGCCTCCCTTGCCTGCCGTCAGGCCTGCGCGCCGATTGTGACGTCCAGCGGCTCAAGGCCTTCGATCTCGACGCGTAGCCTGTCACCGGGTTCAACCGCGCCAACGCCTGCAGGCGTACCGGTATAGATCAGGTCGCCCGGCTCGATCCGGTAGAAAGTCGACAGACAGGCTATCACATCGGCGACCGGCCAGATCATGTCCGACAGATCCGCCTGCTGGCGCAACGTACCGTTCAGGGTGAGTGCGATGCGGCCCCGGCCGGGATCAAATCCGCTGCCCGCCCGCCGGATCAGGCCCAGCGGCTTTGACTGCTCGACATTCTTGGCCGTATCCCACGGACGCCCGGCGGCCTTGGCCTCTGCCTGCAGGTCGCGGCGCGTCATGTCGAGCGCGCAGGCATAGCCCAGAACGTGCTCCATGGCCGCCCCGGCAGCGATATCGCGCCCCGCCTTGCCGATGATGACCGCCAGCTCGGCCTCGAAATGGTAATTGCGGGTGATGGAGGGATAGGCAATCTCGCCGCCGCCGGTCACCACCGTTTCGCCCCAGGCAGTGAAGAAGAAGGGCGGCTCACGCGTCGGGTCTGCGCCCATTTCCCGCGCATGGTCCGCATAATTGCGACCCACGCAGAACACGCGCCGCACCGGCACGCGGTGACCATCATCAAGCAAGGCCAGAACAGGCGGAGCGGGTTCGAACAGCAGGGTCATGACGCAGGCTGGCTCCCATCGCGGATCAGATGTCCCGCCGGTGTGCCAGCCTGCGCGTGTTCATACAAGGCAGCAGGTGTAGCGCGCCTATTTCACCCGGCGTTCCTTGATGACGGTGCGCATATACATCTCGTCATCGCGGAACCAGTGCCAGGTGCGCCCGCGCTTGTTGCCGCAATCGGAAATCTGGATCATCTCGTAGAGATACTCGCCCGGCAGGTCCTTGCGCTTCCAGGTGAGGACGACCGTTTTTGAATCGATCTCCCACGCGCAGCCTTCGATCCGGTCGGTATCCCACCAGATGCGGCCTTCAGCGTATTTCGCCGGGAAGTGATGCTCCTCGGTTTTCCCGTCCGGCCACATATAGCGGTTGATCTGGTAGTAGGCGTGCTCACCTTCGTCGGGGAAGGTGCAGGTCAGGTGCGAGGTGTGCTGGTCGAGGATTTTATTGTCGGTATCGACATAGGTGTAGGTGCCCTCCCACTCGCCTTCATGGCGCGCCAGCACCGGCATCTGCCAGGCAATCATCCGCATTGCGTGTCTCCCTTTGAACAACTGGTCCGGAGCAAAAGATATATCTTTTATCCGCGTGGCAAGATGCTGCGTTCCAGCGGAGCCTGCGCGAAATCGCCGCGCGCCGCTTCAAACGCCGCCGCGGCTGCAATACCGGCAAAGTCCGACCCCGCAGGCGCCATGATCTGAAGGCCAAGCGGCAGGCCGTCGGCACTCAATCCCATCGGCACGGAGGTAGACGGGATACCGGCAAAATCGGCAAAGGCGGTCAGGTCCGCCTGCCCCGCCGGGATCGGCTCGCCAAACCGGAAGGCGGGCTCCAGAGCCGTAGGCGCGACGATCAGCTCCGCCTTGCGGAACGCTTCCACGGCGTCGACGCCAGACCGGCCCATGACGCCCAAAGCCTCCTGATACCGCGCCTCGCCCTGCTTTGCGCCCCATTGCAGCATTCTGGTGAAACTATCTGAAAATCCTTGCGGATTGTCTGTCATGGCAGCGGCGTGTTCGGCATGTCCCTCCCACTCAGACAGGATCAGGCCTTCCCGGCGCGACTGGCCAAAGGCGTAGCGCTTGAAGCGGATATCGACGATCTCCGCACCCTGCTCCCGCAAGAGCATCAGCGCCTCATCAAAGGCGCGCATCACATCCGGGCGGACATCCATTTCCGTCTCGAAGCGCCAGCGCCCGACACGCTTTCCGGCAAGCGGCCTGTCCACGGTCCGCACCGGCAGCCCGGCAAGCGCCGCAAAGGCTGGCGCAAGATCGGCGGCCTTGCGCGTCAGCGGCCCGACATGGTCCAGCGAATGGGAGAGCGGGATAACGCCCTCCAGCGGCACCGCGCCGCGCGAGGGCTTGTGCCCGCACACCCCGCAATAGGCCGCAGGGATTCGCACAGAGCCCATCGTGTCGGTACCTAGTGTTACCGGCGCAAACCCTGCTGCCGCCGCTGCGCCCGACCCGCCGGAGGAACCGCCGGGCGTCAGCCCTTCACCCCACGGATTATACGAGCGCCCGAAATGGGGGTTGTCGGTTACAGCGCCGAGCGCGCCTTCTTCCATGTTGAGCGTGCCAAGGATCACCGCCCCGCCCGCGCGCAGGCGTTTGATGGCTTCCGCGTCCTCTAACGCTACCCGATCCCGATAGGCCCCGATCCCGGCATGCCAGGGCAGGCCGGCAACCGCGATATTCGCCTTCACCAGCACCGGCACGCCATCAAGCGCGGAAAGGCTCGCTCCTGCCTTGCGGCGCACGTGAGCCGCCTCTGCCTCAGCGCGGGCGCCGGGTGCCAGATCGAGCACGGCATTGAGCTTTCCGTTCAGCGCATCGATCCGCGCTAGCGAGGCCTCCAGCGCCTCCAGCGGCCGGGCATGGGCGTCGGCAAGGGTCGGGGCGGGGATCATGAAAAGCGGCTGTCGATCAGGCGGATCGGCTTCTGGCGCACTTCGGTCTGGGTGAGGTCAGCGAGCCCGCCGGGGGCGTTAAGCTCCACCTCCACCTCGATACCGATCTTGCGCTTGAGAAGATCGCCGATGGCGTCTTTGAGACCTTGCGGCTGCTCGCGCACTTCCACCGCGACGGTGAAGATTTCGCGCCCATCGGCCTCGCGGCGCGCCTTGCAGATGAACTCGCCATTGAAGGCGCCGATCTCCTCGATCAGCGGGCCGATGGCCTGCGGGAAGATGTTGATACCGCGGATCTTGACCATGTTATCCGATCTGCCAAGAAAGCCCTCTATCCGCTTGAAATTGCATCCGATTGAGGATCTGCCTGTGATCACGCGGGTCACGTCATGCGTGTTGAAGCGGATGATCGGATAGATATCGTCCTTGTAGAGGCAGGTGCAGATCATGTCCCCGCTCTGGCCATCGGCGACGGGCTTTCCGGTCTCGATATCGGCGACTTCGAGGTATTGCGCATCCTCCATCACGTAGAGACCGTCCCGGTCCGGACCTTCGCCTGCAATGACGCCCGTATCGCCCACGCCATACCAGTCAAAGCATTGCGCCCCGCCCCAGGCGCGCGACAGCGCCTCCTTGTCTTCACGGCCCAGATGGCCGGAGATCATGCGGATATTCAGATCGCGGACAGGGTCAATCCCTTGTTCCACAGCTACTTGGGAGAGTTTCTTGATGTAGTCTGCAAAGCCGACAATCACCGTCGCGCCGAAATCGCGCATCAGCTCCACCTGGCGGGCCGAGCGGGTCTCCACCCCCGTGCCTGCGCTCATGAAGATGGCGCTCGTCCAGTGGATGACGGCTTCGCGCACATAATGCCCGCCATTGATCATGCCGTGGCCATAGACGGAATGGACCACATCGTCGGGCCTCAGCCCCTGAAAGCGATAGAGCCGGCCCAGCAGCAGGTTCTGGATCTCGCGCGATTTCGCCCCGAAGAGCAGGACTTGCGGCGTGCCCGTGGTGCCGGACGTGGTGTGCATCACCACCGGCGGCCGCTCGCCCTCCCCATAGCTTTCAAAGCCCGCAAAATCCCCGAACGGGGGTTTGAGCGCGATGGAGTCCATGATGTCCTGCTTGTCAAAGCTCGGCAGGGCGGGAAGCGTCTCCAGCCCCTTGATATCGCCGGGCTCGATGCCTGCCTGGCCCCAGAGGCGCTGATAGAAGGGCGTTTGCCACGCACGGGCGACGCAGCGGGCAAAGAGCTTTTCCTGACGCGCGCGCAGTTCGTCGCGGCTTATCGAGGTGACAAAGCGGGTGAAGTCATCGCCCACCGGGAAATCGGCGCGCACCGCGTTCCAGTCCACCGCGTTGAAATAGGTATTATGCCCGTCAGTCATGTGTCGTCCCCGTATCGGTAGTTTGCTTATGGCTTCAGGAGCGCGGCAATCGCGCCGCCTGCCGCCTCGGTTTCCATCCCCGCCACCCGCGCAGCCAGCGTATCGGCGAGCGACAGCGGCAGGCGTGCAAAGGCCAGACAGGCCTCCTGCTTGGCGCGCTGATCTTCCGGGCGCATCGGGTCCTGCGGCGAGCCGTATAGCGCATGCGTCTCCACAACGATCTGCCGCCCGTCTTTCAGACGCGCCTCGGCAATCTGCGGCGTGAAGGCGGCCGGATCATCTGATCCGTCTTCCACCACCTCAATGCGTGCGCCCAGCGCCAGCGTCTCGGCATCGTCCAGCGCCCGCTGGGTGAAGTCAGACAGCCCCACCTGCCCCGTCATCAGCGCGCGCGCACCAACATACTGAAAGCACAGCCGCGCGTGGTTGATGCCCATGCCCGTAAAGGCCTTGCGGCCCACGAGGCGCCTGATCAAAGGCGGCGCGATAAGCCGGATCGACTCCACCGCGCTGGCCGTCACGCCTTCAGCGCGCAAGGCCTGCATCAGGGCGATGCCGCCTTGCGCGGCGCGGCCCGTGGGCCAGGGTTTGTGGGATACCTCTGAAGCCCTCCATATGCGCCCCAGAGAGGCGAGAACGGGTTTCGGGTCTACCGACTGCTCAAAGAGCGCAAAATAGCCGTACGGGCCTTCCAGAGCCTCTGACGGGCCTTCCAGACCCGCCTGTGCCAGATCGCACGCCACGATGGCTGCGCGCGCCGCATGGGCGATCTGCACTGGCAAAGCGGGCTTGCCCTCCACATGCGCCTGCATGGTGCCTGCGGCCTGCGCCAGCGCATAGCCAAGCGCATTGCGGGCAGTGGCTTCATCAAAGCCGCGCATGCGGGCAATGCCGAGCGTCGCACCAAAGAGGCCAGCCGTTGCCGGGCGGAAGAAGCGGATCGGGCTGGAGACGGCAACGCCAAGCCCTGCCGCCACATCGACAGCCACCACGATGGCAGCCAACAGCTCCGCGCCGGAATGGCCCCTGTCGGCAGCCTCTGCCGTCAGCGCTGCGCCGATGGTGGCCATGGGATGGACGACGGCGCGCTCATGCACGCAGTCATATTCCTGGCAATGGATCTGGAAGCCGTTGACGTAGGCTGCGCCTGCTGCGGGCAGCGTCTCGCCCGTGCCCCAGACGGCGACCTTGCCGCCCATGCCCCAGCGCCGCGCGACCGAGCGCACCGGCTCTGCCAGCGGGCTCATCGCGCCTGCCGCACCTACGCACAAAGTATCGAGATAGACGGTCTTGGCAGCCGCAATCGCCTCTGCCGGAATATCCTTCCGGCGCACGCCCAGCGCATGGGCAACGAAAGCGGCCTCAGCGCTCATACCACGCCTCTAATGCCCATGGCGGGCAGCATGGTGGTGAAGGATTTGAGCGAACCGCCCTCGCCGAGCGCCAGCGCAGCCTGACACAGGCGCTCCGCCATCAGAGGGCTGACCCCGCCCGCCGCACATAGCGCCATCGCCTTGCTGCGTAACTCATCCAGATTCATCGGATTTTCCGGATCACCCAGAGCGTCAGGCTCGTCGCCGACATACACCGCATCGTCTGGCCCGTGAATGACCACGCGGGCACCATATCGCGCCGGATACTGGCTGGCGAAAGGCTCGCCAGCGGTCACCGCGATCCGGGCTGCGAGCGAGCGCACTTCGGGATCAGCAAAACGCGCCTCCTCGAAATCCTCCAGCGCCGGCTTGCACCCCATCAACGCTATTGCCACGGCGTGCTGAAGCGAGAACTTCGCCTCCAGCACGGTTTTCGGCTGCGGCTTGTCACAGAATTTCAGTGCGTCGGGATAGGTGATGACCTCTACACGGCTGATTTCATTGGGTTCAAGCCATGCCGCCACCGATAGCGCCGCATCAATCGCGGCATGGGCGTGGCGGCAGGCGGGCCAGGGCTTGAAACTGACCTCATCAATGCGCCAGCCCGGCCCGTAATCGGCCAGCACACCTGCCGGATCCGCGCCGGGGCAGGTGGCGGCGAAAAAGCCTTGCGGGCCTTCAAGGATCGCGAGCGGACCATCAAAGCCTTCTGCGGCCAGCCTTGCGCCCAGCAGCCCGGCATGGGCGGCGCGCGCGGTGTGCAGCTGCTTCGCCATCGAGGCAGGCTCGTGGCG
Source organism: uncultured Oceanicaulis sp. (assembly GCA_964497275.1). GTDB lineage: Bacteria > Pseudomonadota > Alphaproteobacteria > Caulobacterales > Maricaulaceae > Glycocaulis. The sequence continues at coordinate 7,892 of CAZCEG010000001.1, read as the reverse complement.
CGTCTGCCAGAAGCCGCTGGCTTGCGTACCCGCCAGCGCCAGGGCATGGGCGGTGCGTTCAGGCGACAGCTCCAAGACGCTTGCCGCCGCCATCGCCGCACCGAACGGCCCGCACGTGCCGGTATTGTGCCAGTAGGCATAATGGCCTGCGCCAACCGCGCGGCCGACACGGATCACCGCCTCATAGCCGCGCACGATTGCATCGAGGAAATGGAGCGTCCCCAGACCCACATCCTCACACGCAGCCAGCGCGGCGGGGATGACCACAGGGCCCGGATGGAGGATTGCGCGCTTGTCGACATCATCCATCTCCAGAACATTGCCGAGCGCGCCGTTGATCATGACCGCAGTGAGAGCACCGGAAGGCAGCGCGCCAATAGCTGTGCAATAGCCGCGCGCCTCGTCCTTCACCGCTGCGCGCAAGGCCTTTGCCTGCTCGGAAATCGACCCCGCCACCGCGCAGCCCGCCCAGTCCAGCACATGCAGCGCTGCCCGTGCGCGCGCACCATCACTGACCGGCGAAGCGCAGAGCGCAGCCAGCTCACTCGTCAGCGCATTTGGCATTTGTCCGGACATATCTGAGCTTGTAGCATGGGCTTAGCGCGACGCAAAAGGATATGTCATTTGCCCATGCCCCCCGTCATCACCGCCCGCGAGGCTTTTGACCGCATCCGCTTGCAACACCCTCAAGGCGCGCGCATCTATGTGCCGGGCGTGGCGGCAGAACCGCTGGTGCTGGCTGAAGCCCTTCGCGCCGAACCGGATCTTGCGGCGGGCCACACCTTCCTTGGCATCTGGATACCCGGCGTGAACGGGACCGACTGGGCAGGCCTGCATCCGGAAGCGCAATCGGAGCAGATTTTCCTGGGTAGCGAGTGGCGGGAAAGCTTTGAAGCGGGGCGCGCGCGCTTTCTGCCCTTCACCTACACCCGCGCGTGGCGCTGGCTGGAGGAAACGCGCGTCGATGCGGCCTTCGTCACCGTCTCCGCGCCGGACGCAAACGGCAAGACGAGCCTTGGTACGGCCAGCGATTTCACGCCTGCCTTGTGGGCGCGCGCGCCGCTGAAATTGGCCATCGTGAACCCGAACATGCCGACCATCGCCTCGGCCCCTTCGATTGATCTGGCGGCCTGCGACGGCGTGATAGAGGCCGATACGCCCCTGCCCGGCTATGATGCGGGCGCGCTCGCCCCGGAGTTCGAGGCGATAGCTGCCCATGTCGCCTCCGTGGTGCGCGACGGAGATGCCGTGCAGTTCGGCCTCGGCAAGGTGCAGCTTGCCGTCCTGCCAGCGCTGAAGGCACATAAGGGCCTCACCATCCATTCCGGCATGGTCTCTGATCCGCTGCTGGCGCTTCTGGACGGCGATCAAGTCGCGGCTCTCCGCACCGGTGCGATCCTTGGCAGCCCTGCCCTCAATACGCGCCTCGCTGATGATCCGCGCCTTGCCATGCGCACCGTGCGGCAGACGCATTTTCCAGACCGCTTTGCCTCACTGAACGGCTTTTGCGCCATCAACTCGTTGATCGAGGTTGATCTGTTCGGTCAAGGCAATGGCGAGTTTGTCGGTGACCGGCAGATATCGGGCGGCGGCGGACTGCTGGACTTTGCACGCGGCGCGCAGATTGCGCCCGGCGGCCGGGCCGTGTTCGCGCTGGTTTCCACCGCGAGGAATGGCGCGGTCAGCCGCATCGTGCCGCGGCTCAAATCAGGCGCCGTCACCCTCACCCGCAGAGATATCGCCATTGTGGTGACGGAGTATGGTGTGGCGCATCTGGACAGTCTTGATATCGATGCGCGCGCCGAGGCGCTGATCAGCGTGGCGGGGCCCCAGCACCGTGACGCGCTGGCAGACGCGTGGGCCGCGATGCGCCGGGAGATGTGATCAGATCACCTTGCGGGCAATGAGATCGGCGATCTCGGCCTCGCTGAAACCGGCCGCCCTTGCCAGCTCTTCCGAGTGCTCGCCAAAGCCCGGCACGGCAGGGTCCGGCGCGCCCGGCTCGTCGGCAAAGCGGATCGGCAGGCCGATATGGCGGTGTCCGGCAGCGTCGGTGAAGACCAGCCCGCGCGCCGCCGTATGCGGATCATCAAACGCGTCTTTCAGGGTGCGCACCGGCCCCCAGCAGCAATCGACGCCCTTCAGGAAAGCGGCCCATTCCTCAAGCGTGCGGTTGGCGAACGTCTCGCGGAAGAAGGCGCGCACAGGTTCCTGGCGAGGTCCCGGCTCCTGCAGTGCGACGGCTAGCAGATCGGGCCGCCCAAGGGCGGTGAGCAGGTTTTCGGTGAACTTCGCCTCCGACCCGCCGAGCACCAGGAAGCGGCCATCCTTTGTCTCATAGACATGATACATGGCCGCACCGCCAAAGCTGCGCATGTCCTTGACCGGCGGATGAGCGTCCTCGGCGAACACCGGCCCGGTGACGTTTGGCGTCCAGCTGAGCGCGGCGTCATACATCGCCATGTCGATATAATCGCCCCGGCCCGTCTCGTGACGGCGATAGAGCGCCATCAGAATGGCCGACAGCGCCATCAGCGAGGCGGCCATGTCCGCCACAGGCAGGTTGGGGCTTGCCGGCTTGCCGTCATCCAGCCCGCGATTGAGATCAACCAGCCCCGCCAGCGCCTGCACGGTCAGGTCATGGGCGGGCTTTGCCGCATAGGCGCCCTCCTGCCCGAAGGCGGAAATGGAGCAATAGACAAGGCGCGGGTTGAGGGCTTTTAGCGTCTCGTAATCCACGCCCAGCCGCTTCACCACGCCTGGGCGGAAGGCCTCCACGAAGACGTCGGCCTCTTTCGCGAGTGCCTGCACCAGCTTCTGCCCGGCAGGGTCTTTCAGATTCACTTTAAGCGAGCGCTTGCCGCGCGCGATATTGCGAAACCAGACCGAGACGCCATCGCCGGTCTTCCAGCCGATCTCGCGCGTGGGTTCGCCCACCGCATTGGCAGGCTCGATCATCACCACGTCCGCGCCGTGGTCCGCCATCATCATGGTCATGTGCGGACCGGGCAGGAAGGCAGACAGATCAAGGACTTTGAGGCCAGAAAGTTTCATGGGTGGCTCACTCGAAGGCGCGGCTACGGACGTTATTCTTCGCGACCACCGTCATGTGCCGCAGCAGGGCGCTGCCCTGTCGTTCAACAGCATCAACAATATGCGCCGCGTCGAGTGTCCTGAGGAGCAAGATACCCGGCGGATGTATTCCATGCTGCCACGCAATTTCGCCAAAGCCCTTGTCGGTGGTCACGAGGACACGCTCCAGCTGGATCGAAAGCCGTGCCACGTTGAAGTCGTCGATGCCGCGATAATCGGGCGATACGAAGCGCACATCGTGCCCGGCAGCGGCCAGAGCATCAGCGATTTCCCGGCGAACACACTCATCGATCAGGAACCGCACCTACTCAGCCGCCGACAAAGCGCCATCGGTTAGAAAGTCGGCTGCGAAAGTCAGTGCAGCCTTGACATCCCCCGGCGAGAGCGAGGGGTAGGAGTAGAGAATTTCGGCTTCGCTCCGACCTTCAGCGACCTCGTGCACAATCAGATACACCGGCACACGTGTGCCCTTTATGCAGGGCTTGCCGCCCATGATCGCAGGGTCTGCGGATATCCGCGGATGATCGTGCTCAAGGTTCATGACCGCTATCCTACCACATCATCGCCGGAAGACACTTACCCCTTCGGCCACATATTGAGCTGGGTCTGGGTGGTCAGGGCGACCAGCTTGCCGTCCTCGCGCTCGATGCGCGTCTGCCAGACCTGGCTGGTGCGGCCCTTGTGGACCGGCGTTGCCGTCGCGATGACTTTCGTGCCCATCGGCGGGCTGGAGATCATGTTGGTCTTGCTCTCGGTCGTGGTAGTGCCGATAGAGCCCTCAGGCAAAGACAGGAACGCGCCGGTAGCGCCCGCTATATCGGCAAGGCTCATCATCGCGCCGCCATGCAGCGTGTTGCCGAGCGTGCATATCTCCTCGCGGACGGTCATTTCCGCGACAACACGCTCCGGCCCCGCCTCGACCATCACGATGCCCAGCGTGCGCGCCAGCGGCACCGCATGTTCATTCAGCTCATCAACCGTCAGCTTCATCCCTGTTCCCGGCCCTGCCTTACTGGCCCCAGCAGCGCGTCCGTGTGCTCACCAAGCTTTGGCGCACGGCGGCCTGTGGGGCGTTCACCATTAATGGCGAAAGGCTCGCGCAGGAGCTTCAATCCGTCCAGCTTGTCAGGATGCTCGATGGTTTCGACGAGATGCGCGGCGGTTGGCGCGTCGAGCGCAGAGGCAATGTCGTGGACCGGCGCGACCGGCACCTTGCCGCCCAGCAGCTTTACCCAGTGCGCGGTCGGTTGCGTCATGAAAAGCGCGTCGAGCTCGCCTTGCAGGGCATCGCGGTTTTTGCGGCGGGCTGCGACATCGGCATATTCAGGACGGGTGGCGAGATCATCGCGGCCCACCGCCTCGCAGAACACAGCCCAGAATTTCGGCAGCTGGCACATCAGGAACACCCACCCATCGGCGGTGCGGAAAAGCTGGCTTGGCACCACAGACGGGTGGGAGGAGCGTGAGAGCCGCGTCGTTTCCGCCCCTTCATTGAGATACCAGGTCGCCGGATAGGAAAGCTGGTGCAGGGCCGTGTCGAGAAGGCTCACATCGACATCGCATCCCACGCCCTTCGTGCGCGCGCCGTGAATGGCGGCGAGCAGGCTCATCGCCATCATCGTGCCGGTCATGAAATCGACCATGGAAAGGCCAAACCGCGCAGGCGGGCCGTCCGGCTCACCTGTCAGCGACAGGAAGCCCGCTTCAGCCTGCATGAGATAGTCATAGCCGGGCCACGCTTCGCGCTCATGCCCGCGCCCATAGGCGGAGAGGTGCACGCACACAATCTCGGCCTTGATGGCTTTGAGCGCCGGATAATCGACCTTCATCTTCGCCGGCAGATCGCCGCGCAGATTATTGGCCACCGCATCTGCGGTCTTCACCAGCGCCTCGAAATCGGCCCGGCCAGCGGGCGATTTCAGATCCAGCACGACCGACTTCTTGCCCCGGTTGAAGGTCTGGAAGAACTGGCTGTCGTTTTCTCCGAGATAATAAGGGCCCGCCGCGCGCGAGGTATCGCCGCCGTCCGGGTTCTCGATCTTGATCACTTCCGCGCCAAGGGCCGCGAGAAGCTGGGTGCCATAGGGCGCCGCGCCATACTGCTCGATGGTCAGGATGCGCAGGCCTTCAAGGGGTTGGTGCATGGGGTTTCTGTCCCTCGTCCTTCGAGACGCTCACTTCGTTCGCCCTCAGGATGAGGGACAAAGGCCATAGCCCTCACCCTGAGGAGCGCGTTAGCGCGTCTCGAAGGGCGAGGGAATTGCTCCTCAGACCGGGTTACGCGCGACCAGCTGCTTGGCGATGATGATGCGCTGCATCTCGTTCGTGCCCTCGCCAATGCACATTAGCGGCGCATCGCGGTAAAGCCGCTCGATCGGATATTCTTTCGAATAGCCATAGCCGCCATGGATGCGCATGGCTTCGGTGGCCACTTCGACGGCGGTTTCGGAAGCGAAATACTTCGCCATGCCCGCTTCCATGTCGATGCGCGCGCCGGTGTCGTACGCGCGGGCCGCGTCTTCCACCAGGAGCTCGGCGGCGCGGGTCTTGGCCGCCATCTCGCCGAGCTTCAGCTGGATCGCCTGATGCTCGCAGATCGGCTTTCCCATCGTCTTTCGGGTCTGGGCGTAGGCAACACTCTCACGCAAGGCCCGCCGGGCAATGCCGACCGAGCGCGCGGCGATATTGATGCGGCCGATCTCAAGCCCGCCTGTGGCCATGAAGAAGCCCTGCCCCTCCTCGCCGCCAACGAGTGACAGCTCGGCATCGCACTCATAATCCTCGAAGATGAACTCGCCGGAATCGATGCCCTTGTAGCCAAGCTTTTCCAGCTTCTTGCCATTGCGTATGCCCGGCAGCGCCTCGCCCGTCTCCGGGTTCATCTTGGTGACGATCAGCATGCTCATCCCCTTGTAGCGGGGCTGGGCGGATGGATCGGTCTTTACCAGAAGCGCGCTGGCATGGCCCTGAATGGCGTTGGAGATCCAGGTCTTCGCGCCATTGACGACATATTTGTCGCCCACGCGCTTTGCCGTGGTGCGGATTGCCTGCAGATCGGTGCCGGCATCCGGCTCCGTCAGGCCCAGCCCGCCGCGGATCTCGCCGGTCGCAAAGCGTGGCAGCCAGTAGTCCTTCTGGCGGGGGGTGCCAAAGCGCTGGACGATCTGCGCCATCATCAGGTGCGAGTTGAAGATGCCGGTCAGGCTCATCCACTCTTCCGCGATCATGGTCACGATCTTGGAATAGGTCGTCGCGGTCAGGCCAAGCCCGCCATATTCAGGGTCGATGAGCGCACCGAACAGGCCCAGCTCCTTCATGTCCTCCACCAGTTCAGCCGGCCAGATATCGTCATGCTCCAGCTGCATGGCGACGGGCGCGACCTTTTTCTCGATCCATTTGGCGATGGCATCGAGCATCTGGCGCTCATCGGCGTCGGTCATGTGATGGTTTTCGGCAGCGGCCATGATCGGTGTCTCCGTTGGGGGCGCTCTAGTAGTTCTCGACCTTGTCCTCGACGGCGTTGCCGCGCGCCGGGATCAGCATGTTGCGCTTGAAGGTGCACACCATCACGCCGTTCTGGTTGTGCCCGCGCGTAAGGATGGTGACGATGCCCTGACCGGGGCGGGACTGGCTCTCGCGCTTGGCCAGCACTTCGCTCTCGCCATAGATTGTATCGCCTGCAAAGACCGGCGCGGTAAACTTCACCTCGTCCATACCCAGATTGGCGATGGCCTTCTGGGACACATCGGTCACGCTCATGCCGATCAGCAGGGCGAGCGTATACGGGCTGACCACCAGATTCTGCTTGAATTCCGAGGCCTTGGCGAACTCGGCATCGAAGTGCATCGGATGCGTGTTAAGGGTCAGCAGGGTGAAAAGGTGATTATCGTACTCGGTCACCGTCTTGCCGGGCCGGTGCTCATAGATATCGCCGACATGGAAGTCCTCGAAATACCGGCCAAACGTCTCGCGGTACCGGTTCGGACCCACTTCCTTCCAGTTCTGCACCATGACTTACTCCACAAGACCGGCCGCGTGGAGCGTTCGCTCCGCTGCGCGGATCAACGGCAGTTCCACAAGTTTTCCATCCAGCAGCGCCGCCCCGCCCTTGCTCTGCGCAAACGCCGCAAGCACGCGGCGCGCCTGTTCAATCTCGGCGTCTGCAGGCGTGAAAGCGGCGTTGACGCCTGCAATCTGTTTGGGGTGGATGCAGGCCCGGCCGGTAAAGCCCAGCGCCTTCACGCGCGCTGTGCTGGCGGTAAGGCCCTCATCATCGTTCACGTCGAGATACGGCACGTCCAGAAGCTCGACCCCGGCTGCGGCTGCCGCCGCCGCCAGCGTGCCGCGGGCGTGAAAGAGCGGTTCCCACTCCATTGTCGTGCCCAGGTCAGCGGCAAAATCCGCCCCGCCAAAGAGCATGCCTTGCACGCAAGGCGCGCCTGCGATCTCATAGGCCCGTGACAGGCCTTCAGCGCTTTCCACGATCGGCCACAGATTAGGCCGCTCATGGCTTTCAAGCGCACCGGCAATGATCTCCAGCTCCACCGGGTGGGAGACTTTCGGGATCATGATGAAATCGGCAGCGGCGCTGGACGCGCTGTAGGCGGCAAGGTCAGCGAGCCCGTCGGCAGTGCGCACCGGATTGATCCGGAAACCGAGCCGGGGCGAGGCGTCGCGCGGCTCTGACAGGGCCGCCATGACGCTGGCGCGCGCCTCTGCCTTGGCGTCCGGCGCAACCGCGTCTTCGAGATCGATGCACACCGCATCCGCCCCTGCGCTGAGCGCCTTGGCGACACCCC